>JAEOUB010000405.1 GCA_016839545.1 Candidatus Kariarchaeota archaeon
CATGCCAGGGTGTGAAAAATGTCTCAAGTGTAGATGGTAGATTGTTATGGGCCCATCCGTCGAGGAAAAGTCCTACAAGAATTATGGTGTCAAAAAGGATGAATACCCTGTCAAACCTGTTGGTTTCACTCACAACGGTCTTGTCTAAATCAATATTAAGTCAATTTCCATCAGTGGTGAATGATTCGCCTCAATCATTCCCATCGACTGTGTTCTTCAGATAGCCGTAGGAACTGTGGGAGAAGGGACATCTTGAAAGACACATACTACATCCGCTTGATTCAACATATTGATCTGCACACTTACTTTGATCGAGATTGAGAATGATTTTGCCTTCTTCTACAACAGGAGTTGATAGGACTGCATCCCCCGGACAATTATCCACACATTTCTCACAGGTGGCACAGTACTCAGATATCCATGTGTGCAGGTTATCTTTTGATAGAGGAAGATTATCAATAGTTGTCATTATTGCCGCCACTCTTACTCTGGGCCCTCTTTCAGGAGTAATTAACATTCCATTTAACCCGTGAAAACCCAATCCTGCGCTCTCTGCCAATTTTGTGAAGTCAAGTGAAGCACTTGCAGGAGGGATAGCATGGGCATAGAAATTGTGTTGGCGGAGCCATTTGGCAAGTTTGTTCACTGCCATTCCAAGATTATGATACGTCATCACCAGTTCTTGGTAGGTCTCTTCGGAGGGAGACTGGTCTACATGCACCTCATCAAGTTCCATTGTAATTACAATTGCTGTGAGGTCAGTATTTCCGTCTCTGTATTTTGTGAAGCCCATTGAGTTCACACCCAGCTCATGGGCATAGTGATGGAACTCCAATAGTTCATCATCATCGATAAATCTGAACGGGGTTTCAGGATTGTTTTTCATACTACGTTCTGCTTTGCGAATTCCAAAGTAGGAACGAACAAGTGGTGGGAGAGATAACCGAGCTCGACTTTCAGATATTGGTATCAATCCCTGGGTCGGTATATTGAACCTGAGTGGCAAAAAAATATCATGATCTGAGAGCTCACTCCCTTCGTAGATCTTTCTTTCAATTCGCCTGTACCTGCGCGAAACTATTTTGTTGCGTACTGCTTTTGCTGGTTGGATTTTCCCCATGCGATAGATTGTTTTTGGTCAATTATAAGGGGATATTCGCGGGGGCATGAAAATGCTATGGAATTTATACAAAAACTTCGCTGTGCTGTTCATAAGTGCTCTTCAAGGAATTTGAAGATAGTCTGGTACTGTATAATCTGATTCTTGCGTTTCACTACCCCATGTCCTTCATCTGCAAATCGGAGCAGTTCTGAAGCAACACCATTTTCCTGTAATTTCTCATAGATCTGGATTGATTCCGAGAGAGGTACTCTCTCATCGTTATCACCCTGAACAATAAGTGTGGGAGTTTTGACAAGATGCACTTTATTTGAGGGTGACACCGATTCAAGAAATTCAGCATGTTTATCAAGGAACCCGTATTCCACTTCTCGTAATCTTCTTCTCCACTCTGCAGTGTTCTTGAGAAATGTGACAAAATTTGAAATGCCAACAATATCGACTGCAGCATTGAAGAGGTCGGGATACTCGGTGATAGATGATAGTACTGCAAACCCACCATACGATCCACCATAAACAACCAGTCTGCGTTTATCGATCAATTCATTCTCAGCAACCAGATGTTCCACGAGTGCCTTGATATCAGCAATTGAGTCAAGTCGTTTCTCAATATCGTCGAGGGCCAAGTACCGTCTTCCATAGCCATTAGATCCTCTAATATTGGGGATCACAACCATATACCCTTGTGAGAGAAGAAGCTGTATCTGGGGTGAGAACCCGGCCCGTGATTGTCCTTCCGGTCCACCATGGATGACAAAGATTGTAGGAAATGGACCTTCACCTTTTGGAGTGTGCACAAAGTAGGGTACCTGAATACCATCAAAACTAGCAAACCGATGAAGTGTCATACCTATAAAATCAGGTCCCGAGAATTCTTCTCCTTCCTGTGTAATCTGCATCATCTGATCATGCTTGATGTCAAGCAGATACACATTGGTCGGCAATGTGGGTGAGGTAAAGGTGATCAGCAGCTGGTCTTCAGGCCTGTTTTTCACAAAGCTACGAGTGTAACTACGATTATCACCTGATGCAAGAGCACCCATAGTATCTGGCATAGTTAATCTTCTTACATCTTCAACTCTCTGATCGACAATGGTTCCACAAAAGAGACGGTCACTACCGTCCACATTCTTCGAATAAATCACACTTTTACGGTCATCTAACAGTAGAGTTCTACCGGTGTTCCATTCCTCGCCCTGGAGATAGGTTAAAACGCCGGAAGTAGTATCAAGTGTTGCCAGACAGAGGAAATCGCGTTCATGGTCAGAAGTGATGAGTAGGGTCGTATCATCAATGTAACTTACAGGCGAGAATCGTGAATTATGATCTCCAAAAAAGTCACTCGTAATGGTACGCGAGGTCTTCTGTGCAAGATCAAACTCAAGCAGATCGTTTGCCAGGTTACTTTTGATCCGAGCTATCAAGACTTTGGTACCTGCATCATTGACAAGTCTGGGAGAATATGGAATGAATGGCTCTCCCTCAACAAGCAATTCCTCCTGTTGTCCGTCACTAAGTGGAAAGGTGAAGCGAAAGACATCAAATCGCTGATTATCTAACAAGTTAGCACTCAGGTAAATTGCATCATCTGTTGCAAAGGCAAAGTTATGTTTTGCTTCCAGAAACGAGGTGAGTCGAAAACGCGTACCATCCTCACGATAGATCATGATCTGCCAACGTTCATTCCCACCGAAATCTGTGAGATAGAGGAGGTCACCATTTGAGAGAAAATGAGGATTGGTACACCTATCCTCTCCTTCAGACACCTTGATCTCCTCCTGTGTCTCAGTATCATAGATGTAAACCTGATTTACACCTGACTTGTTTGAGATGAAGCATATTTTTTTTCCATCTGGGTGGAAATCTCCACCACCAGCAGAACTGATGTTGAGGTATTTTTCAATATCCTCTCGACTGACCATAGAACAGAGTATTTTCGTGTCTTCATAAGTATAGGTATCTAGGAAAGTGAGGCTAAGAACCTCTATCGCGATTTTTATTATAGGATATCCATAGATCATAATTATGTCTCTCAAGATTGAAGACTTAGTAATTGGTGATGGTAAGGAAGCCAAAGCTGGAATGAAGGTTAAAGTCCACTATACAGGATGGCTTACAAATGGAAAGAAGTTTGACTCCTCTAAAGACCGTGGAACACCATTTGAGTTCGTACTTGGTGCCGGTAAGGTGATAAAGGGCTGGGATCAAGGCGTAGAAAACATGGCCATAGGTGGCAAGCGAAAACTCACAATCCCTCCAGAGATGGGTTATGGTGGTCAGGCTGTTGGTGGAGGTCTAATACCTGCCAACTCAACACTTGTATTTGAAGTAGAATTGCTTGGTCTGAGTTAGAACCTTAGTTTAGAAAGATATTCATCATCTCAATATTTGGATCTGCATGGAGTTCCTTCAATTCATGGAGAATCTCTATCAAGAGGTCAAAACTGTCAAGCTTTGCACCCATATGGATCAGGATCTGGACTTGCTTTACCTCTTCAGAGAGAGTATTGGTAGTGGTGACGACTTTCTCTGCCAGTGTATTGATGTAAGCGTTGAATTGAAAGAGACCATCGAGTAACAAAATATCATTATTGAATTTCATGTCGATGTGTATCACCTGTGGAAGACAGGGAGTGGGGATAGATTTGAGTTCTAATTGTGCTGTCATCATAATTCTGACTATTCATTCCGCCGGTTATTTAAAAGCAAACGTAATATCTAGGGATCATGGAAGTCAGAGGTGCTGAAAAATTAATGGTAGACCCTCTTAAATTGAGTACACTGCAGAGTACATAATTTTAAAATGTCTCCAAGATCGGGATATCAATGGCAAAAATTGTGATACTGGGATCTGGTTTGGCAGGTCTTACAGCGGCAATGTGGCTCAAAAATAATTCGTCCCATGAAATAACTATACTTGAGCAATCCTCAGGTCATGGAGGTCGGGTTCGAACTGTTGACATTGACGGTGCATATTTTGATATCGGAGCAACTGTCATTACTCCTCATCTCATTCATTTTGTCAAAAAGAAACTCAATGTGAAGATACCCACAGTTGATTGTACGCTTGATGTTGTGGCCACACAGGAACGTATTCCTCTAAGATTTGATCTGAGTGATCTGCCATTGAAGGATCTGGAGAAGATTGGACGTACCAAACTGAAAAGATGGTTGAAAATAGGAGAGGAGGCAGTATCACATCTGAACCATTTGAAGGACAAGTCAGCACTGGAGTATTTCGATGAGATCAGTGATATGCCACCAAAAGTAAAAGCCTACCTTGCTGCAGGATTTGTGGCAGCCAACGTTCCAATTGGATCAATTGAGGCGTCTGCACTTGAATTATTGGAGTACTCTCACTGGTTCAAGTATCCCAAAGGGGGTGTGGGCCAGATTGCAACCAGAATCGTTGAATCCTTCAATTCAAAAGGTGGGATCATAGAATACAATCACAAAGTAGAATCAGTCAAAGAGAATGAGTCAGGTGTAGTTATCGAGGGTACTGACGGCAGTGGAAAAGCATTCAGTCTCATTGCGGATTATGTTATCTCAAACATGGGTGTTAAGCATAGCCTCGGGGCGATACAGGGTGAGAGTGGAAATCTGGGGAATTCAAAGTCAAAGTCAGCACACATTCAACCAACAATGCAACCACTTCAGTTCCACTATCTAATTGACAAAGTCGACGATTACAAAGGGAGAACCGGTTTTGTTCTGTATTATCCCTATGATACAGCACAAGAGGTCAATGACTACCTTGAGGGAATTGCTGCAGGCAAAGAAACCATAGGTGGCTTCTATATTCATTTCCCGGCATTGATAGATCCAGAGGCATCAACCACGGATAAATGGCCTGTAAGCGTCTGGTTTCCCTCACAAACAAATCCAAGTGATGAGTTTGTCAATCGCATGCAAAATTACCTTGAGGAGCAGATGAGTCAGTATTTCATTCCTGATTTCAAGAACCGGGCTACACTCAAAAGGATCTACAAACCGATGGATGCAATACCCTATTACAATGATCCAGGTTTTGTCTCAGCAGTGGCACCCATAGTGGGTTACGAGGTAATTGAGGCCAAGCAGACTGACAGGATTTTCATGACAGGTTCAGGTGTGGCCAAGCGATTTGCACCGTCTACCATACAGGCGTCCATGTCCGGGTACAAGACTGCTCGTCTGATAGACTTGGAAATCAAATTCCAGCATGCAAGAGGTTTGAGACGATTATGGCTCTGGTTAAGACTCCGTAGGATTTGAATACACTACACTATCAGGAAGATTTTGAAGATATTCAACCAGACTGTCCATACCTATTTCAGGTACAATTCTTGCATTCACCTTTTCGTACAGTGCCAGAGCACGTATAACTTGGGTCTGTGAAATCAACAGGCTTTCCGGATACTTAATTGATAAGAAGACGATAAGAAGAAGACTTAGTAACAGCAGGCTGTTGATCAGATC
>JAEOUB010000406.1 GCA_016839545.1 Candidatus Kariarchaeota archaeon
ACCATTCAGAGGGATGAATTTGAACATATTATGGATGTCAGGCTTAAAGCAGCACTTGCCATTCTCGGTGGGATGTTGGGTTGTATATTTGTTGCCTGGCTTCTTGGAGTACCCCTTGGATCTGCAATGGCAAACATTCAAGGTACCTTCTTTTACCATTTTATTCCCTTCCTGATCTCAGTATCATTTTTCGCAGTCCTCGTCTACAGGGCATATGTTCAGCAGATCAAGGGACTTGGATATTTGACAACTGCAGTTCTCCTGCATGGTATCTCTGAGTTACTTGCATCAATTTCCGATCCAACCGGGACTATCCTGAACCGGGATGGTAACACCTTGGCAATGATAGCAGACCTTCTCTTTCCAATTGCAGTGGTTCTACTCTACCTGCACATCGAGCTGACAGATAAGATCAGACCCAATCTGGTACACGCCATCGGAATAGGAGGGACAGCAGCTCCACTCATTATCGGAGGTGCGCTGATCACTATCCTGGAGAACCTGAACCTTGAATTTCTTGGACCGTTTCTGGAAGAATTACGGAAAGTGGTACTTGTCTATCTGGGTCTTTTTGCCCTGATTATACTGTGGATATCGCTCTTTGCCTTCAAAGTAATGTACGGCACACTGAAACACGCCGATTCTCCAGAAGTTGCGAGATCGAGTAATCTGGTACTGGTCGCCTTCTCATCTATGCTTGCCAACTTCCTTCTCCTCGGTATCACCTATTCCACTGTACTCATCGAGGATACAATCCTGCTGCAGGGAGTGACGATACACAATACGTGGCTTGTAACGTTTGCACTGATCACTATAATACTCGCCTATATTCTGTCACCATCTTTCAGTTATGCCGTACCATTTGATGTCTATCAACTGGCATGTATACATAGCCAGTATGGAGTTACCTTATACAGCTTTGTCAATGAGATAAGGTCACCTGATGGAAAAGTCACACATGACGCATTGCAATCAGCAACTATTGTTGCAATTCAGAACCTGGTACAGGAAATTGCTGCAGCTGAGGGTAACATAATGATCATCGGGATGGAGGACAGGGTCATTGTATTCCGGTCTATGAAAGAACTGAATACAATCATCATTACAGAGCGAAATAGTTACTTCCTCAACAAGGGGCTGCAGGAGTTCACCAAGGCATTCTACGAACAATTCAATGAACATATTACCAACTTTCAGGGTAATGTCAAGGTGTTCAATGATGCCAAGAAATTGGTACGCAAGCACCTCCCATTCATGAGAAAAGAGAGTCTAACCTAGTGGTTTTCTATAGATACAAAACAACGTCTCTTCTTCCTTCCCCTGAAACTCTTTAACATCCGTATACTCTTCGATAAAGAGATAACCAAGCTCCTTGAGTGTAAGCTGTTGCCAATCTTTCGAGAAGCTGGACCAGTACATGGGATTACCTTCAAACCATGTACCCCTCCCGTCTTCTGAGTAAGTGGGATGATCAACAAGGAGATATCCACCAGGGGTGAGTACCCTGAAGATCTCTGAGAAAAGCTCCACATGATAGATGCGAGGAAGATGCCTGATAGAGAACATAGAAACAATCCCATCAACACTACGGTCAGCCTGAGCTCTCAAGTATTCAACCATTTCAAACTCCCTGAAATGGTCTTGCCACTGTGGATAGCGTTCCTTTGCCAATCTGATTTGCTGAGGATTGAGATCAATACCGGTGTATACTAGACCTTGTGTCAAAATAGCCTCTGCAATTGGGAAGCCTGATGCACAACCCAGTTCGAGAACAGATGACACTTTTGATAACCAGTTCTTGAAAATTGGAATAGAAGCCTGTGCGGGATCTTTTTGATCCATGTATCCACGTGCTACAGGTCCATAATTCTCTCGGACAAAATCTATGTCCTTCACAATTTTCTGAAATTTACCCTACTGATTATCTTTGGTATCTTTTCACATACTGGCGGATGACAAGGCCAATGATGAGTGGAACAACAAAAAATGGTGTATCTTCTGATATTTCGACCTCTTCAGCTCCCAGATACTGGTACTCTATTGTACCAAAGCTGTAAATTGCCAGGTAGTAGCTTAGTATACCCGTGGTAACGTCTCGAGAAACTGTCTTTCTGCTATACTGATCAGACACCTCGAAGGTGTAGATGGTGCCCTCATAGTAGCCAGACGGTGAGAAGACAAATTGCTCAGCATACTCTGGAGAATCTAGGTCAAATAGATTAATACGACTGCCATTGGCGAATATCACAAATGTCGGATAGATAAACTCTAGAATTGAACGCTCTATATCCTGAAAGGTTCCGTCAACCCTGTATTCTGCGGGAAAATCAAACGTAGAATTATAAGAGACATAGTCAAGTAAGTTGAAAGTCTGTAGATCATCAAGCAAAGTAATCGTAATCTCAGATCCCTCGGTGAGCAGTGAGTCCTGAGAGGGAGCATTGACGACCTGACCTTGCACAGAAAACTGTGTCACATTCCAGTAGTAGGTATTGCCCTTACGTAATGACTCATCAAATGTCCAAGACTCAAGTGGTATCTCTGCCTGAACAGGAATAAGACAGCATAGGAGGAGCAATACGATGAATCTGATACCATATTGAGGGATGTTATTTTATTAATCTGGTGATGAAGGAAATATCAAGAACTTCCTGATTGGCCAAATCCAAGACCATTTGCTGCGATCCAGTTGGAAATATCAGATCTGACCTCATCAATACCTGAGTTCATTTTGCAGGAGGTATATCTTGAGAGAACCTGGTTGTCTGCAATTGTGACCCCCTCATTGGTGATAAACTGAATAATCCCTTTTCTGACTTCCTCCACGAATTCATCATTGGGAGGCTGTAAATCCGTTTTATTTGATACGAGGACGACAAGTGTATGTGGCTTGATCCAGCCTTTCTGTGCTGCAACTTTCACCCAGTTCTCCAGTGACTTTAGAGTGTAGATGCGGTTTGTATCATAGAGAAGAAGCAGAACATGGGCATCTTTGAGAGCGGGTAGAAACTCGAAGATATTGATAATCTCATCAAAGGTCACAGTTGTTGCAGACTCTTTCTGGATCTGCCCTGGAAAGTTGTAGTATTGAATAGAAGCTTTTACCTCGGTTCCTTCGACCATGACTTTTTCCATGGCAAACTCCATCTCAATGTTCTTTGACTTTCGAGCATCGTTCAGAACTGCAATACGTTGCTCATCAGACATCGATTTTTCCTTTAAGAGTTGCATTATTACCGATTTACCAACTGACCCGTCTCCCAGCGGGATTACTGACCCTGTTTTTACACTCATCAAAGATTTCCTCCATAGATGATACGTGAACCCTCTATGGACCGTATCTCCAAATTTTTGTCATGCACAACTGTGGTCTCCCTTC
>JAEOUB010000407.1 GCA_016839545.1 Candidatus Kariarchaeota archaeon
CGTAGACTATCACCACCTGAAAGTGAGAAAAATTCTGCATCTAACGGATTTGTATCGCGTCGATGGAGGTGATCTATACAGAGCAGTGCCTCTCGCAGGGCAGTCAATGGCTTGGGATGGGAGACATTGACAAAATCTAACCAGGCACCTCTGGCCAGCCCTAGATAGGATCTACCAGCAGAGGCTTCATCGAGAAGAGCTGAATATCCCGCAATGTTGACAGGATGGGAAGTGAAAGGGTTGACCGCAGCAGGACCCAGTGATATTGTGGAAGTGGATCGTGCGATTTCAAATAGCGCAGGCCATGCAGGTTGATACAACATATCATTGTAGACAGTCACCATATCGAATCCGTACTGTTCTACCTCCCTCCCAAGAGGTCCATACGCAGATAGCTCCTTGTCCGTCTGGAATGCCACACTGAACTGAGTCAACAGGGTATCTCAATTCGTATCTTGAAGAAACCTGCGGAAGAGGGATAGACATTCATACAGAGGAGGTCTTATGTAAAACAGATAGAAGAAATAGTTGTGGAACTTCAAGCCTATCTAGAGAAGATTGTGGGTCCACGCCACCGATTTCCTGAAGATGATGCTGCAAAAGCCAAGATCGAGGAGGTTGAGGGGCTCCTTGTTGATCACTTCACCGCCTGTGGATGGGAAACTCATAATCAAAGAGTGCAGTATGATCTGTTTACAACCATCTGGGATAGAAAATTCAGGAATCTCGATGGACACAATATCATCGCCACAAAGAGAGGTAAAACGAGTAAAACACTGGTAATCGCAGCCCATCACGATACGGTGGTGAACTCGCCAGGTGCAGATGATAACGGCACCGGGGTGGTACTCCTCATGTGGCTGGCTGATCAACTGAAAGAGGTGGAACTGGACGTCACCCTCATGCTGGTATCCTTTGATTTTGAGGAACTTGGTCTCATTGGCTCAAGTTATTTTGTAGAACACCTTTCTGAAGTGATGAATCCTGTCGATTTTCAGGGAGTATTTGTCCTTGAGATGTTGGGGTACTACAGTGATCGGCAGATGCTGCCAGTGGGGTTCGACAAGCTCTATTTTCGTGAGATACGTAAATTGAGGGAACAGGGAGAATTACATGGCGACTTTTACACCGTGGTCTTCAATGGAACAGCGAAAAAGCTGGCAAAGGCCTTGAAAAAGAGTACACACATGAAACTGGGACAAATACGTGACCCTGTGGATATTCCCATTCTAGGTCCTCTGATCAAATTGGCAGTACCTATGGTTACCACCATGCTCAGATCTGATCATACCCCATTCTGGAGGCAAGGGTTGCCTGCAGTCATGGTCACGGACACTGCTGATTTCCGCAATCCCCATTACCATACACCCACTGATACTGTAGATACCATTGATTTTGATCGACTTCAACAGGTGGCAGATTCATTGCTTGATATGGTTCTTGCCTGGAAATGAGAAAATCTGCGGATAGGTTTATTGAAATAGTTGAAATAGAGGGGTTACCCATATACTTTGGTGACTTCTGTGGACTTCAAAAAGGAGATAGATCAGCTCTACGATGATTTCATACATCATCGTCTGAAGTACCACTATACCAGTTATTTTCCCCGATTACGTGTATTTTATGAGCAAGGAGAAGGAATTGTACGCTACCATGCACTTGAGTTGATCCTCAATATCATTCTGGGTGGAAAATGGGCACAGGAAGGGGGAAGTGAGAGATCTCGGATTGTCAATCTGGTCCAACATCGTATTGAGCAGATCATCAATGGGAGCAGAAAAGAGGTATCTCCTCAGGAGATCAGTATTGACCGCATCCTCAATTGGCTGGAAAATACCCTACCGTTTGAGAAGGATGAAAATATCAAACGGATATTCTATATTTTCATCAATACACACTGGGAGCATCTTGAAGAGGAAAAAAATGAAACCTATACCCGCCTACGAGAGCTCCATCTGCGGATGATGGAGGATGTCAAGTATTCTAAAAACAGGGCTCTGGATCGATTAAACAGGGAATACTTCTCCGATCGATATCAACCAATTAACTAGAACAAACGTGCACTCAATGTTGAAAGAGTGCTTATATTAACTCACAACAGTTTCTGATCATGAAAGCATGTTTCCACCAATTTCACTCAACCATAGAGTTTCAGTAATTCCTGCTGTTGTTTCTCGGATAGATATCTCATTGCCTCTCGAAGCATGGTCTTGGAGAAAGAGGAGATATGCTGTTTCAGAAACTCAAAGACAGCCTGATTATGTTGCGGATGTTTCCGATATGCCTCTCTCAGGATCCAGGGTATTGCTTTTTTAATGTAGTAATTGTCCTCGGGGAGAAGTACCCTGATGGTTCTTAGTACCGGGTCCAAGATGTCGGGGTCTTTTCTGGCAATTGCTAGATAGGCTGTCAGTGCCTGCCTTCTACGCCAGTAGTGGTCACTATCAAGCCAGGAAAACAGTCGCTGTTGGTACTCCTGAGTATTCAGGGGAAAATGGCCGAAGAGATTAATTGCCAGATGATCTGAAATCGCCCAGTAATCTATGGAGTCGATCCATGAATCAATCCGATTGAAGGTTTCATCGTTAAACTGGCGTTTGAATTTCTCAAGAATGTATACACTCAGTAACTGTGCCTCATAGATCTCTGAATTCTGCATCAGATCATCAACCGAGTCAAGAACCTCTGTGAACGGTTGGTCCTTGAGTTGCTTGTATAGTGAGCTCGCAGCCTTCTTGAGAGTGGGATTGGAGATGCCTACAGCTCGCAGTCTGGTCTTCTCATACTTTCCAGTCTGGAGAAAACTGTTCTTCCCCTGAGCATCCTGATCTTCTGCTGTATTTTCAATCCAGTCAACTATACTACTCATGAGGAAAGTACGATGTCTACAGATATGAATACTCTGCCTTGTACATGATTGATACTATAGTGTTTTTCGGCGTAGAATTACTGGGATTGCCAAGGAGAGGACAACGATAGCCAAGCCAAAACCGGGCAGCGAAACCTCTGGTGATACCTCTGAGCTATCGCTTGGTGTGGTATCTGTATCTGTCGTACTATCATCAGTGGACGTTTCAGTCGTACTGGTAGTCTCCGATGTCGAAGTGGGTGCAATGATAGTAAACGGAGTTGCAGGACTGATATTGTTGTCCTCCAAGATTTCCTCAACAGTATCAAGATAGTCCACCTCCACTGTGACCTCATAGCTACCAGGACTCAAATTGCCCTCGTAGATGACGATAAATGTGAAGGTAACAGATCCCCCACTCTCCAACGGATCAAGTCCAGCAATTTCAGCAGTATAGATACCTGAAACAGCTCCATCAGAAATTACAACCTCAAAAGCTAGAGATGTCGCTGTCATCGATCCATTTCCGATATTACTGATTATGATACTGATAGACAGTTCAACTGTTTGATCAGCCTCAACCTGCCCTGGATCAATTACAAGTGAGTCAATCTGCAAGTCGGGAATATAGACGTTATCATCATATATCTCGAATTCAATGTAGGGTGAGACATTGTTGTCCTCATCCAGTTCATCCACTGCAAACTGATAGTCAGCCATGATGGCAAACCTGTAGACACCCACTGACCACGTATTTCCAAACGAGATACTGAAGGTGTAATTACCTGACCCACCTGCTGGGAGGCTTGCTATCTGGCTACCAGGATTCATCCAACCGTAGAATGACTCCGATTGGTCCACACCATCCTTGGTGATATTGAATACCTGGGTCCTGAAAGATGAGGGATCAACGGCAACGGGCCCTTGATTCTCTAGAGTATAGGTAACTGGCACCCAATCTGCAGAAGTGGTACTGTAGGGGAAGAAATCATCTTCTATCTCCAGATGAGTGATTACCAGATCTGGTTTATTATACAGAGTAGCGTTATAGATCTCGAACTCGATGAATGGTGAGATGTTGTTATCCTCATTTCCTTCTACCACAGCATTTTGGTAATCTGCCATAATGGCAAACCGGTAGACACCCACAGGCCATGTATTTCCAAACGAGATACTGAAGGTGTAATTACCTGACCCACCTGCTGGTAGGCTTGTTATCTGGCTACCCGGATTCATCCAACCATAGAATGACTCCACTTGGTCCACTCCATCCTTGGTGATATTGAATACCTGGGTCCTGAAGGATGAAGGATCTACTGGCTGGCCACCCGAGTTTTTAATGGTGTAGGTCACACCTACCCAATCAGCCGAGCTGGTACTGTGGGGGAAAAAGGTACTCTCTATCTCTATATGAGTGATTTCCAGGTCAGGAGGTGGGAGCTCTGAGAGAACGCTGAACACAAAATTGAGAGTGTATCCATACTGTGTGATCATCATCTTGACAAAATTACCGTCTCCTGTCTTGAAAACCAGAATAGTCCAGTCTGTAAATGTTGTAGATCCCACCGATGCATCAATGCTAGAACTTGAGAGGCTTAATGATGATGCCTCCGTGAGATCAATATCATTGTAGAGGAGTGATCCAGAATAGATAACAGCTGTCGCTTCGTTGAGCATGCCAACATATCGTTCCGTTTCTGAGACCTGTGCCCAGAAGAAATCAGAAGGATAGCTGGCTCCCCCTTGCAGGTTGCCC
>JAEOUB010000408.1 GCA_016839545.1 Candidatus Kariarchaeota archaeon
CAAGCATCAGTGCATCAAATCCGGCATCTTCCAATCGTTTTGTTTCAGCTACTGCATGGTTCAGGGCTGCCTCTAATCCACCATAGAGCGGGTCTGTCGGTCTTAGAACCGGCAAATGCACCATACCAATAAGATCTGCCATACACTTCCTGAACACCGTAAAATTATATGGGTGTCGAAGGGGAAGGGGAAAAAATTGCTAGATAGATATGTATAATTTGTAAGCAAATCACTATATTAATTGTGGAAGCCATACTAGATACAGAATGATAGAAACACAGGCTAACACACTGGATTACTGGAAGGGAAAGAGAGTACTGATCACGGGTGGAACACAGGGACTTGGAAAGGCACTGACGGAACACCTGCATCAGCTAGGTGCCCAGGTGGTCATTGTTGCCCGGGGCACTGATGCACTGGAGAAATTCAGGGAGAGTTTTCCTGACAATCTCTATACCATTCAGGCAGACATTGGTGAGAAAGAGGCTATCCACAAAATCTCTGCACGAACCATAGCAATGCTTGAGGGTATTGATGTTGTCATCAATAATGCCTCCTCCCTGGGACCCGTCCCACTGCGAACCCTGGCATCACTTCAGTGCGAGGAATTCGAGGAGGTACTGCAGGTCAATCTTCTGGGCCCATTCAGGCTCATCAAGGCACTACTTCCCTACATGAAGCTGAACAATGGTGGCCTGATAGTCAACATCTCATCTGATGCCGCAGTCAACGCCTATCCTACCTGGGGGCCCTACTCGGTATCAAAGGCAGCTCTGGATCATCTCACTGCAATCTGGCAGGAGGAGCTGAGAGATGATAATATCACCTTTCTCTCAGTTGATCCCGGTGACATGCACACACAAATGCACCTGGATGCCATTCCCGATGCCAACACGGATGAGCTGTACCAGCCCATAGATGTGGCGAGAGAGCTCACAGAGTTTCTCAGCCAACAGCTTGATACTGTCAGGTACACTGCATCTGAATGGAGGGAGAGGTTGTAATGCTGGAGATCGCCCGGCTTCCCAGATTGGGACGGTCATCAGCAAGACTGATGGTGATGAATGGTCGGGATACCACCCATACTACACTCAGAGAACTTGTGGAGTATATCCCTGCAGACAGCCTGCTGGTGGTCAATGATGCGGGTACTATACCGGCCAGCTTTCACGGCTATGTAGGATCGTTGCCAATCGAGCTGCGACTGGTCAGAAACCTGGATCCCAGCTACCGCAGTATTGACAGCTGGCAGGCACTGATATTCTATGATGGCAACTGGAAAGAGCGTACTGAGGACCGATTGGACCCTGATTTCCTCGAGATCGGTGACCTGTTGCAATTTGGTGATCTGATGGCAGAGGTCATATCCATAGATCATAGCAGTAAGCGGTACGCAAAGATACGATTACTCGGTGATACAGAGGAGCTGTGGAAGAAGATCTACCGATTTGGCAAGCCAATACAGTACTCTCACCTGGAGGAAGAATTGGCATTGTGGGATGTTCAGACAATTTTTGCCAGTAGACCGGTGGCACTGGAGGCACCCTCTGCCTCATTTCAGCTCACCTGGGATCTGCTGGATGAGTTACAGAAGAAAGGGGTGAACCTGGTATCAATTACACATGCTGCTGGCATCTCCAGCATGGGGCTGCAGGACCTGGAGCAACTGCTACCTCTTGAGGAGAGCTACTGGATTACCAACAGCACTGCTGACCTCATCAACGAGTATCATTCCAGGGGAAGACCCATTATCGCCATAGGAACCAGTGTCACACGGGCCCTGGAATCGAACATGACAGAATTTGGTACCATTAAACCAGGGCAGTACAGCACCACCCTGATTATTGACCAGCAGTATCACAGAAAAGTGGTCACGGGCCTATTCACAGGCATGCATATGCCGGAAGAGAGCCACATGAAAATGCTGACCAATTTCATCGATGAAGAGCGACTCCTGCATGGATACAACGAAGCTGTGGATCTCGGGTACATGTGGCATGAATATGGTGACGTGAACCTGATATTATAGAATCAGAAACATGAAGAGAAATCCTGCAATTGCTGATGCCAGGAGGTTTTTCGCAGAATTTGGTCTTCTGGGCCTGTAAAATGCCCACAGAAAGATACCCATTGGCCAGAAGAATGCCAGGATATAGTAGGTACTTGATATTTTGTCGTCATAATCTGTGGTAGCAGCATCAGGCAGGTGATCGATGATTGAACTATGGGTTCTTTCACCCTGCATGGGCTCACCAAAAGATTGAGGCCGTGCATACATCGACTCTTTCTGTGAGGAATTGGCCTCTTTTGATATCAGATCGAGCCCACAGTTAAGACAGAAACGGGCATCACCAGCGTTTTTCGTTCCGCAATCAGGACAGTACATATCATAATGGACCTCTACAACTACTTAAGCTCTGATGTCGCGATGAATTTAACTCTGGGACTTATAGTAGAACATGTCTCTGACTTCTTGTTTGAAGAGTATGAAATCCCTCGTCTTAAGAAATTTGAAGGCAAAAATTATGCCCAAGATCCAAAACCCAAGAGGAGCGAACAGCATTGCAGAATAGAAAACACTTCCAATTCCTGCAGCACGGCTCATGATTCTTCCACCGTGTTCAACAATAAAAAATATTTCCTCATTTCAGTGAATCAGGGAGAACCACTCAGTAACCAAAATCCAATCACTGTAAACAAGATCGCGAGGAGTCCCATACTCAAAATGAAGAGATCACGTTTGGGACCTGAATATTTTGGGGTGAAGCGAATTGCTAAGGAGAGAATGAAGATGCCAAGGAGAAGGGAGAAGTCTGCAAGTATCACATTGAGAGAAGTTGGAGGGAATATGACTAGGATCGATATGCCAAACAGGAGGCAGATCACCGAGGTCAGTCTCAATTAAGATCAGCACCCCGATTGGCAAGAGCATCTGCTTTTGAATTCTCAGCCCGTGGAATGTAGATCAGGTCTATGTTAATCCCTTTGTTGCGAAGCAGTGTGAGCTGATGTGAACAGGCACGGTGCAATCCCCGGATATTGTCACTCTTCACCTTCCATGCACCCTGTAGTTGATGAATCACCAGCTTACTGTCACCTTTAATCTCCAGTGCAGTCATATCTTCAAAATCAGCAAAGTTGGATATAATATGATTCAGCCCAAGAAGGACTCCACTGTATTCTGCAAAGTTATTGGTCTGTTTTCCCAAGCCCTGATAGAGTTCAACCGGCTGTGATCCTCCCTCTATCAGACAACCTGCACCTGCTGAAACCCCGTTTCCCCTGGAGGCGCCATCAAACCAGAGATGATATTTCAGACAACCACCCAATCTGTGATGTAAAAACCCAGTGCCAGCGGAAGTCCTAGTAGGGGACCAACGAAGTTGATATACCTGGTAACCAATTGGTTCATTTTGAACGTGCTCTCAATTGGCTCAGGGTCAAAATATACACCGGGTGTTGACCAGATTTCTGTTGCCCCACTGAAAGCTACAGCAATCATA
>JAEOUB010000409.1 GCA_016839545.1 Candidatus Kariarchaeota archaeon
CCAATCGTTTGACCTCAGCATCAATATCGACAATATCGCCCATGGGGATGAAGATGGTCATACCTGAAGTTACCGTGGAGATCATCTTACCCTCAGGGTTGACACTATCCTCAATCTGCAGCTGGGCAGCATCGATCTTGGCTAGATCGGTGATGACGGAGCTGGCCTCCTTGAGGATGGCAGTATTTTCTCCAGCAGAGATAATGGCACCAATGGTCTTGGAGGGGGCAACAGTGTACTCACCCCGAATGGTTCTGATGGTTGAGATCACGTCTCTGACAGTATCAAAGCTGTCAGCAGCATCGCTGTCAAGAAATCGCTCATCAACCTTGGGAAATGATGCAATCATCAGTGCTTCCTGGTCATGATAACTGTCAGGAAGTGCCTGCCACAGTTTCTCAGAGATATAGGGCATGATGGGATGCAGACACCTGAGGATGGTATCAATGCAGGTCAGCAGGACATGCGTGGGATCAAACGTGTCGTTGCCCTCATCATAGATCCTGATCTTTGAAATCTCGATATACCAGTCAGCAAATACATTCCATGCAAAACGCTTGATATCTCGTGCAACCTCTAGGAAGGAGTAGTCATCATAGTTGTCTATGACATCCCGTACCATCTCGTTCATGCGGGTCAGTATCCAACGATCCTCTACCTCAAGGTCAGCAGGATCTACCGTGTTGAGAGGGACTCTCTCATATCCTTCAGGAATATTGCCCAGCACATACTTGACCATGTTCCACAGCTTGTTACCAAATTTCTGGGTTGCCTCGATATTCTTGGGATCAAGGTTCATATCGAGACCCGGTGTTGAATAGGCAATCAGGGTATATCTCAGAGCATCTGCCCCATGCTTGGCAATCACATTCAGCGGGTCATACTCGTCAATATTTTCCATTGACTTGGATATCTTCTTCCCAACCTCGTTTCGTACCAAGCCGTGGAAATATACTGTCTCATAGGGGATCTGACCGGTGAGCTCTACACCCATCATCAGCTCCCGGGCCACCCAGAAGAACAGGATATCATACCCGGTCTCTCGCAGCTGATTGGGGTAGAAGGTGGACATGTCTGCAGTTTTCTCAGGCCAGCCAAGGGTTGAGAATGGCCACAGTGCCGATGAGAACCAGGTATCCAGCACATCAGGATCCTGTCGTAGCTCAGTCTTGCCACACTCACCACACTCGGTGGGATCTTCACGGCCAGAGGTATTATGTCCATCGGAGCAGTACCAGACAGGAATTCGGTGGCCCCACCAGAGCTGTCGTGAGATGCACCAGTCGCGGATGAATTCTGGGTCGAGCCATTGTCGCAATCTATCCATCTGGCTCTCAGGGATGATCTCAATGCCATCTTCTTCAATCTTATCCAGTACCTGTTTGGTCAGGATAGAGGCACGTACGAACCACTGGATGGAGTCTCGTGGTTCCACAATGGTATGGCATCGTTGACAGTGAGGAATTGAGTGGGGATTATCTTCTGTCTTGACGAGAAGTCCCTCCTTTTCAAGATCAGCCACCATAGCCTCTCTTGCCTCAAATCTGTCCATACCACTATACGGTCCAAATCCCTCCAGGACAACTGCTTTCTCATCCAGCATGGTGATGAAATCCAGATCGTGTCTCTGTCCGATGAGATAATCATTGAAGTCATGGGCAGGGGTAATCTTCACTGCTCCTGTACCAAATTCCTCATCCACATAATCATCAAGTACAATGGACACATTACGGGCAGTTACAGGGAGCACAACTGTGGAGTCTTCAAATCTCTTGTATTTCTTGGAGTTCTTGGCAATTGCCACCGCTGTGTCTCCAAGAAGGGTTTCAGGTCGGGTAGTGGCAACCTCGATAAACTCGGTGGCTCCCTTTGCCCACTCTCCACTGCCCCATTCTCCAGCAGGACCATTCCAGTCATCAGTTTTGACAGGGTACTTGATGTACCACAGGTACCCCTGTACCTCTGTAGGTTCAGCCTCAAGATCTGATATCGCCGATTCACATCTTCCCGGACACCAGTTGACCAGGTAATTGCCACGGTAGATCAGATCCTTCTCATACAGGCGTACAAATGCCTCACGGACTGCCTTTGAGAGATTGTCATCCATGGTAAATGCCTCACGGTCCCAGTCAGAGCTCAGACCCAGCTTCATTGACTGCTGTGTGATGACCTTGTGAGATTTTTCCTTCCATTTCCAGACTTCCTCAAGGAATTTCTCTCTTCCCATCTCTTTCCGGTCAATTCCCTGCTTGTTGAGCTCTCTCTCCACCACGTTCTGCGTAGCAATACCTGCGTGATCACTACCGGGAACAAACAGTGCCCTGTAGCCTTTCATCCGTTTGTATCGAACGACGAGATCCTGAATCGCGATAGTAATCGCATGGCCAAGGTGCAGCACTCCAGTAACGTTTGGTGGCGGGATGGTGTTGATGAAGGGGGGTGATTCTTCACTAATTATGCCCAGTTCTTCAAGCTTTTCAGGTTTGAAATATCCGTTATCCATCCACCATTTGTAGAGGTCATCTTCGAATTCAGAAGGTGTATAGGTCTTGCTTAACTCTTCTGTCATGAGGCTAAGCTTGTGTCTGTCTCCTAAATTAAATGAGTATTGAAATGATTCAACAGTGAAGGAAGTCTCTCTTTTTTCTATGCCATTGATGTCTGTCTCTCGTCACACTCTTAAATCAATATCAAAATTGACGTTATGGCATTGGATATCTTCGGTATCATCTATGCAACGGGGTTTCTTATCCTATTCACAATCCTGTACTCCAGACTAGCAAAATTGGAACGCCGGGATTTCACTCTCTTTCTCACAGCTTTATTCATTGGCTTTCTACAGGCAGCTCTCATCGTACTACTCAGGGCTATTGAAAACCAGGATCAGTTCATTGTAGATCTAGGTTGGTTCTTCCAGGAACTTCTTTTTGCCAGTCTTATGATTCTCATATTTGTCTTCGTGGAGCGCATCCGGTTGATAACCATTCCCAACTCCAAAATTGCCCTCATCGCTATTTTTCTCGGTCTCTTGTTTGGTACTAATTTAATTATTATTTCTCAAGGTTTCATTCCAGATTATCTGGCTGTCGCGGGAATTGGTAGGAATGGGATCACCGTGGTTGCATTCGCCTCTATTACCCAGAATTTCCTGAAACTATACCGAAGATACCAGGATCGACCAACACAAATCCTCGGCCTTGCATCGACCATAATTCTGGCTAGTTATTCCATCCGGCTCCTCAACAGCCTGCTGCAGTATGCAACAACAATTCGGGATACTGCATTTACCCTTCCTGAGAATTGGTTCACCATAATTGAGGGAATGACTGATGTGATCAACACCGTCGGCCTTGTGGCATTTGTCATCGCTTTCCTGTACAACACTGAGCTTATTTACAGGTCTACAATTAATATTCAGGATCTTATTGTATTTTCAGATGTAGGTGTCTCTGTATATGGAATTGGTCGCAATGTCGAGGAGACGAGTCTTGACAGCCAACTTCTCAGCGGTTTTATCACCGCAATGAATAATTTTGTGGTGGAGATGAAGCCTGATCATCCTAATGAAACCATTCAATCGTTCAGTTCAACCCATCGCTCGATTGACATCAGATTCGGTAAATCGATCGGAGTGGCCATTGTAGTTGAGGAATTGACATTCATGATCCGTAGCAAGCTTCGTGCATTCATTAGGGATGTGGAGACTACTCTTGGCATTGAAGATGGGGATGTGTACCAGGCACTTGATGACTCCAAGATGAGGGAACTTCTAAAGCTTCATTTTCCCTACCTTGATGTAGATGCGATGCAGACATACTGAAACTATTAATTTAGTGGTATCAACGCTTGGCAAGACAAATACCTAGATAATTAATCGAGATTTCCTTTTTATATAAAAATGGGTTATAGTAAAGCATGTCAGTTATTCGTAAGCTTCGTACTAAAGTCGCAAAACAATCATCCCAAGTTGCCAAGAAGGATCTGAGTCGTGTATCAAAAATCGTTAGAGAGGAGTTCACCAGCAGCGAGAATCTGAAACAGGCCAAAGATCAATTCTTGAGCAACCACAAATATGTTCATTTCTAAGTGTTCCAGGTATAATATCCTCTTATAACATACAGTATTCACAGATACATTTGCTGGGCTAATGCTCTCGAATATCGTTTTATTTTTTCGATCCACCACTCTTTTTCGCTACAACTATAAATACTATAGATAATATAGTGGCACCATGTCATCTGACGTCACACCTGAGAACTGCTACGACTGTATCAAAATGGAACAGGCAAAAATCGAATCTGCCAACCGGCAGGCGATTGAGAAAGTCAGAAATGAAGTCTATCTTAATTCGATGTATACCAATCTCTGTATCCTACAACCACAGAAGAGGAGAAATCGATCTTCACGAAATTCCTACCTTTCCAAATACGTTCTCTCCTGATGAGCTTCAACCTGACCCCTAACTCATGGTATTCTTAATGGTTTGATATTTGTGCCCCTGACGACTCTAGGGATCTTGGAATTAAATTTTTGACTATTTGAGGAGTTCAGGTATCTCTGAAAGCTTGTCTGCTATTTGAGCACCGGCTTCTCTGAGAGCATTGATCTTTCCAGCTGCTGTACCAACATTGCCAGATACAATGGCACCTGCATGCCCCATAGTCTTCCCTTCGACTGCAGTTTTACCCGCAATGAAAGCGACAACAGGCTTGTTAACATGCTGCTTGATATACTCTGCAGCCTTTTCCTCAGCATCTCCACCGATTTCTCCGATCAACACAATTTTCTCAGTTTCTGGATCGTCATTGAATAGTTTGACTACCTTGGTGAAGTTAGTCTGTTTCACAGGGTCTCCTCCGATTCCAAAGATTGTAGAGATACCCATCCCTGCCTTGTGGAGTTGGTGGGCTACCTCGTATGTCAAAGTACCTGATCGTGAGACAACTCCGATCTTACCACTACCCACAATATCTCCAGGGATAATACCAATCTTGGCCTGACCTGGTGTCATCAATCCTGGACAGTTGGGACCGACAACTGTCACTCCTCTCTTGTTTGCAAGATCAACTATCTCCATGGTATCCCAGACCGCAACACCCTCTGTGATAATCACCACCAGGTCAATACCAGCCTCGATTGCCTCTATTGCAGCAAGTCGGGTGAATTTGGCAGGCACAAATATGACGGATGCGTTTGCTCCGGTAGCCGCCTTCGCCTCTGAAACAGAGTCAAAAATGGGGAAACCATCTACCTCTTCTCCACCTTTACCAGGTCTAGTTCCACCAACAACCTGAGTTCCATATTCTTTCATAAGCTTGGCATGGTAGAGACCCTGATATCCAGTAATTCCTTGTACGATAACTTTGGTATCCTTGGTTAGTAATACTGCCATTTTACATTCCTCCCTTGGCTGCTTCGACAGCCTTCTGGATTGCTGGTTCCATTTCGGTAAATGCAGGAAGTCCAGCTTTTTCAAGTAATTCGATTCCCTCCTGTTGATTGGTACCCATCAGCCTGATCACCAGGGGTACTTCCAGATTGAGTTTATTAGATGCAGAGATGATACCTTCTGCAACCTGATCCAGTCGTGTAATACCTCCAAAAGCATTGATCAATATTGATTTCAGACCACTATCCTTGGTCATGATCTCTAAAGCTTTGAGAACTTTTTCCTCTCCAGCTCCGCCACCTACATCTAGGAAATTCAGAGGAGAACCCCCGAATTCTGCAATGAGGTCAGCTGTTGCCATTCCAAGACCAGCACCGACAGAAAGCATACCGATCTCTCCTCCAAGGTTGACATAAGAGAGTCCAGCATCTGTGGCTTCTTTCTCAGAGTCTGTATACCTGAGTTCTTGCGACAGGTATTCCTCTCTTTCAGGGTGTTTGAAAACGGCATTGTCATCCACAATAATACGTGCATCAAGTGCAATTACATCACCCGGGGTTGTTATAACAAGTGGATTAATCTCACAGAGTGAAAGATCTTCTGTACGCATCATTTTTACCATCGTCGCCATGATATTTGCGGTGGTTATCTTTGCTTTACCACTCATCCCTCTCCGAGACAGCATTTCCATAAAAGTGAAACCGTAGACTTCAGCTCCAAATGGGATTCGCACCTTCTCTATGGCTTCGGGTTTCTCCACAGCTAGCTCCTCAATATTTACTCCACCCTCCAATGAAAAGAGAATTATTGTTTCCAGGGTGTGGGCGTCATAAATCATGGAAATGAAGATTTCTTGATCAATATCCGCACCCTGCTCAATAAGCAAGTGAGTAACTGGTTTGTTGCTCTTTTCATCAGTTTTTGATAGGATATCAATCGAGTGTTGAATTACTTCATCCTCGTTACGTGCAATTTTAATCAATCCTCTCTTGCCTCTCCCACCAGAGAGAACCTGAGCTTTCACAGCAACTGGTAGGCCCAATTCATTGGCAGCCTGCTTTGCTTCCTCAGCCGAGGTGACCATTCTAAAATTGGAAAGAGGAATTCTGTACTTTCTGAACAGTTCCTTGCCTTCCATTTCGAGTATAAGTCCCATTATCTTTGCTCTCCTTGACTGAGAATTAAAAGTAAATGGTATTTTTCAATATTATTGATCTAAGCTTATTTGCAGCATATTAATCCTGTATTCAGATATTATCGCTTTTCTTGGATCCCATGTAATAGGCACCAAGGTCAGTATGGTGAAGTAAATTATCACCAGTATCTGTATGCACCAATTGACCTGCAGCAAGGATGTATCCTCTGTCTGTGATTGCCAAAGCAGATTTTGTGTTCTGCTCTACAATGAGGACAGTCTTGTCGAATTCATCCCGTAATCTTCGGATCCTCTCCATAATTTCGAGTACCAATGAGGGTTGAAGTGCCGCTGAAGGTTCATCTAAGATAATGAGCTCTGGATCTATGATTAAAGCTCTACCGAGAGCTAATAATTGCCTCTGTCCACCGGACAGTGTTTTGGCTTTGTAATCTCTTCGTTCCTCGAGAATGGGATATGCCTCGTATACATTGTTTAGAGCTTCATCAAGTTCATCATTAGGCAATGTAAACGCACCCATCTCTAGGTTCTCCTGAATAGTCAAAGCAGGGAAGACATTGTCA
>JAEOUB010000410.1 GCA_016839545.1 Candidatus Kariarchaeota archaeon
ACCTCTCAACTCTACAGATGGGGTCATGGACTGGGGTCTGTGATCAGGAAAGAATTGAAGCCAATTCTCAAATCACCCAACATCTCTCGTCTTCAGAAGCTGGATATTTTATGGTATCAGGTTGCCAGCTCTCCTGCCAGCTCTCTGACACTTCTGATCCCGTTGATCCTATCTGCAAGACTGCTGCTCATGTGGATAGATCCATCTTTTGCTGTATTTTTACCATTGGAGTCGATAATGATCGTCTACTTGATTGCCACTTTTCTCTCATTCTTCTTTGTTGGTACCTTTGTCATATTTGCTGAGGACAGTCAGTACGGGGTATTGACTCGATATTACCAGTTGATTATTTTTACATTACTGAGTTTCTCCTTTCCTGTTTTCATTCTGGATTCCTTCTCTAAGGGATACAATGATAAGGATGGTGTGTTTTCAGAGAAGACTACATGGGCGAAAGGTATCCACATCGGGTATCGTAAAATGATTTTGACCTCCCTGGCAGTATTGGAATTGGGTGCAATCATCTCTGCCTATCTCTTCGGACTTCCGGTATATGTTG
Organism: Candidatus Kariarchaeota archaeon; assembly: GCA_016839545.1. Taxonomy (GTDB): domain Archaea; phylum Asgardarchaeota; class Heimdallarchaeia; order Heimdallarchaeales; family Kariarchaeaceae; genus Kariarchaeum. The sequence goes on from JAEOUB010000410.1 coordinate 560, forward strand.
GCATTCTCGCTCCATTTCTGCTCTCTAAACTGTTGATACTTCCTTTGCGATGAGATTATCTGTACTTACCGAGTTCCATCATTGGCAAAATCCGATCTTCTGACCCTGGTAATATTACTCGAGTCTGGCCCCCCTTCCTGAAGTAAGCAACCACCCAATTGATCATTATATTCAGTCGATTTCTCATACCAATCAGTTTGTAGATGTGAACAATTGACCATATCATCCATGCTAGCATTCCGGTCAATCTCACTCTTCCCATCTCAACTATGGCTGCATTTCGTCCAATCACTGCCATCTTTCCTTTATCTCGATATTGAAATGGTTCTGTGGTATCTCCAGATAGGTATTTTGCAATGTATTGACCTTGCTGTACTGCTATTGTTGCCATCTTGGGTAGGGGATGACTATCAATTGATGCAATATCACCGATTGCAAAGATATTCTCGAACCCAATGACTTTCAGATGGTGATCCACTGTGATAAAGTTACGATCATCCAAGGGTAATTCCCAACCTGTTAGGTAGTCGGGACCGACAATTCCTGCACTCCAGATAGTGGTTCTCGCCTTGATTTCCTCACCTGAAGAAAGGTAGACGCGATTTCTTGAGAGCTCGGTTACATATCGACCACTGTGAATAGTGACTCCCATTTTTTCCAATCTCTCTCGAGCATACCCTGAGAGCTTGTCTCTGAATACTTTGAGAACATTATCATTGGCATCAACCAGGTGGACTTTGAAATCATCAGGCTGGATATTTGGGTGGTCTTTGCTGATCGGCCCCTTAAGCAACTCAGCAAGTGCGCCTGCAAATTCTACCCCGGTCGGTCCTCCTCCAACAATGGCAAAGGAGAGGAGCTCTTCTCTTTCCTCAACGGTTGCGTAACTTGCCCGTTCGATGAGTGTGAGAATGTGATTTCTCAGTCGTATTCCATCCTGAAGTGTCTTGAGTGGATAACTGTGTACGTCTGCCTCTACGACTCCAAAGTAATTAGTGACCGAACCTGTTGCAATCACAAGATAATCGTAGTTCAAGGAAGTAACATCCGTTATCACTTCTCTTGTGTATGGATTGATCTCGTGCACTGTGGCCATGAGAAATCTGGTGTTCTTATTTAGCAACTGTCGAATGGGAAACACAATTTCCTCAGCTTCCAAGTGGGCGGTCGCTACCTGGTAGAGCAGTGGTGTAAACTGATGAAAGTTGTTCCTGTCTATCAGGGTGATCTGAAACTCTGTGTCTTTCAGTCTTTTGACGACCTCAAGTCCTGCAAATCCTGCACCGATTACTACAATGTGAGTCACTTTGCTCCCTCACATACTAATAGGCGACTGTGAGTATAGAAAGGTAGGACAACCCGGATTGCCAAGAATAGTTAATACTATAGTGTGAATTGTCAAAACTAGCTTTCTCGGTGTTCAGGGACGAAATTATGCCAGAATAAGTGAATTTTATGTATATTGCCGCACATATCGTCCGATTTCTGTCATCTCAAATTTCGGAATAATTATGCCTGTACAACAGAATTAGCGATAAATAATCCCTGCTCTTACTCATCCTATGACAATACTAGTAGTGGGGGGAACCGGGGCCACAGGGAAGTTGGTGTTGGAGCAATTACTCAACCGAAATATGAAGGTACGAGCGATTGTGCGTGACCGTCTAAGGATACCTGAGCATATCCGAGATCATCACTTGCTTGAAATCGTGGAGGGAAGTCTATTAGGATTTAATGATGCAGAACTCAAAGAGTTCACTCGGGACTGTTCGGCAATTGTGTCCTGTCTGGGTCATAATCTCAGCTTTAAAGGGCTGTTTGGTCCACCCTTCAGACTTGTCAAGCAGGCGGTGAAACGACTTACTACTGTAGCTCAACAACACGGGTCTTCTGTAAAATTCATTTTGATGAATACAACAGGAGTCTCCAATCCTGAACAGAATGAGAGAAGGTCACTTTCTGAGAAACTGGTCGTTGGCATACTGACTGTGCTTCTACCACCTCAGGCAGACAATGCAGGAGCTGCAAAATATTTGCAAGTCAAGATAGGGAAAACCAATCCACACATCCAATGGGTGAGTATCCGACCTGATTCGTTGATTGATCTGGAAGAGGTGAGTGAATATACTGTCCACCCTTCACCGGTACGAAGTGCAATATTTGACCCTAGGAAAACCAGCCGTATCAATGTTGCTCATTTTATGGCTGAACTCATAGAGGATGAAGAGTTGTGGGAGCAATCGAAATTCCAGATGCCAGTTCTTTACAATTCAGAATGATCTAGAAGAATCGTCTCTTCAATCGCATAAAACCAGAGACAGTCGCCTGAATA
>JAEOUB010000041.1 GCA_016839545.1 Candidatus Kariarchaeota archaeon
ACAGTGGTATAGAAATTGGCAACTGCCCAGAACAGTGAAGTCAGCACTAGCCATCGAACACCACTCTGTTTCCCCTGAAGGATCTGTTTCCATGGTACAGCAGGGTCATAGGAGGTCAGCAGAGCACCTACGAGAATGAGACCAATCAGAGCATAGACATACAATGGCCGGAACTCCTGCAGGAAAATGATTGCCAGTGGTATTGAGAAGATCACTCTGGAGGACAGAAATACACCAGCTGTTGACGCATTCGACTGACTGATACCAAGCATAAGAGTCAACATCCCAGCGAATGCCAGTGTTGCTGAGATAATCAGGTCCAGAAGATAGAGATGACGCTGTTCAATAAGATATGTAAAATCAGCAGTGAGTCCCAATATCACAACTAACACAGGGAGCATGAATATAATCTGCAATTGCAAATAGTAGTACGGTGCCTGAACTCTGGTAAGAATATGCTTGGAGATCACTGAGGTAAAGGCGAACAGGATCACTGCAGTAATTGCAGCAAGTATCCCGATCTCCACCATACTCAATCAGTATCTCTCTTGGCTATAAAGTTCAATATACACTCGATAATTTTCAGAAATTTGCAAGGGTAGCAAGGTGCCCTTCTGCATGATCGATCTGTCTCATGATAAGTTCAGTCATGTTCAGCGGTCCATCGCGGGTGTGCTCTCCTGTCCGTTTCCAGTCTCTCTCTGTCATATTCCTGACTATCGCATTATTTCTCTCTCGTATTGCTTCCAGAAGAGAGAGTTGAGCTTCAAGGTCTGATGCTGCTACATCACCACCTCGATGACTTGCATCAATCCATGGCGTCTGTTGCCATCCGGGGAGTTGGGGATTGTCCTCCGTAAGAACTCGCTTAATTCTCTGGTAGTAGACCACCTCACTGTCAATGATATGAATGAGGATCTGAAAAGGTGACCATCTATCAGGTTGTGAAACATGGAGTTGATCAATTTGTAGTCCGTTGACTGTATCTCTTACCCTTGAAGGAAAACTGAGATAATGCTCGAAGTCGATTGAATCTGAACGCACAACCAAGATTAGTCCTTTGTGGATAAATACCTCGTCCTCAGGGATACACGTAAGTGACCAACAAATAATTGGTAATAAATGTATAGTAATTATTGAAATACTGAAACGAGAAGTTCTAAAATTCACAAATATTTATAAATTCGATCCACCTCTCCGAAACAATGTTGACCTCGGTATCCAACACAAGAAAAAGAATAGCAGTCATGAACTGTTGTGCTATAATTATCCTTCTGGGGCTCTCTGCATTTCAAGGGATGGGCCAGCCTGAAGAGCTTGAGCTTTCACAATCCACAAGTCGCGGTGTCTTTGTTAAATTCGAAGGAATTGATGGCGAGTCCAAAGATGCGGACCACAATAGATGGTGTGACCTCGCTTCATTTAATTTCGGTGGGGTAACACCAGGTGGTGGTGCCACCGGTCAGAGTCGCAGGAGAGCTGCAGTAGTGCTCTCTGACTTTGTTCTGTTTAAAGAACTGGACAAGGCATCCCCCGTCTTATTTGACAAATTTTCTAAAGGAGAGATTATTCCCAGAGTAGAAATTGAGGTTACCGCTACATATGGTGGTCAGAGGCAACCCTACCTGTACTTTGAGCTAGAAAATGTCCTTATCACTAGCTATTTCCTTGACGTTCAAGGCGGAGAGAATGTTCCCATGGAAACAGTCACTCTGAATTATGAGAAACTGCTTTACAGATATACAGAGTACGACCAAAATGGGTCCTCAAAGGGTAATGTAGAAGCAGAATATCGGCGTGATAAGGAAGCCTAGTCTCGTCTCGAGGTAAAAAGGATGAAGCTATTAATTCCCAACTCTCGAGGAGTTATCTTGTTGATTTGCCTCCTCTTAGTTGGTCTATCATTCGGCACTGCATCTACAACTGAATCTCCTTCTGCAGACCTACCGGATGTGATCCAGCCTTTTTACCAAACTACGGTCTCACACCAGGTAATTGATGGAATACTAACTGACATTCTTGACGGAAATGGCTATCCCATTGAGCCTCAGGTAATTGATGAGATGTTTAGCGGTTCCCAAAATGACGCTGTAATTGTGATTGATGCCCCATCTACAATAATTGAAGGTGAAACAATAACAACACCGGGTCTGCTAATCCAAGATTCCCCTGGAGCGATAATCAGAGACAATAGCTTCGAATTCATTGAACTTGACGTGGGACTATCTGATTATGCAGTTGGTCTTCAAAACAGTGATCACACAGTGATCTCAGGAAACAGGTTTAATCCAATTCGGTTCAGAAACGAGGTTGGTGATGCTTCAATCATTCATATCGAGTTATCCAGCAACGTTACTGTAACTAACAATATCTTTTCTGAGGTTGATACAAGAGATGTTGTAGATGCTACGGTTAACTTCATCTTTGTAAATAACAGCGAGTCTATTGAGATAAGTACAAACCTGTTTGAGGAAAACATTCTCAATGCTCAGAATAGTCTCACCGTATATGGCACACGACTTCTTGGCGTTCTGGATGCAAGAATTGTGAAGAATCAATTTCTCAGTTTCAGACTTCAAGCATACGATTATGTAGCTTTCACCCCTATATACATGGAGAATACCACAACATTTGAATCCCCCAAATCAACAGGATCGGTCATCTCTGACAATCATATCGCAATAATCTCACTTTTTGCTTATTCTGCAGTTGAGTTCACCGGCATCAATGTGTCAACAGCCACAGAGGCGTTTAGTCTTCATATCCAATACAACCGTATCTATGACATCTCAAGTGAGAGTGTTGAGATTCGAGATGGCACATTTCTGGTACATCTTACTGGAATATTTGTTCACCGGGTATTCTTCAAATCACTTCAAGTCATTTCAGGCAATGAAATCGGAAGAGAGGTACCTCTTGTTTCAAACAATACCAAAACCACCCATATTGTTGCTTACAGGTTCCTTGAACTTGAAGATGCATATCTACAAATTTCACATTCAATATCTACCATGGAGGGATACCTTGTTGCGGACGTGATTTTTGACAAGTCAAATCAGACAACGATTGACTGGGAAGTCTCGATTAATCCAATCCTATACTGGTGGCACTCTGAAACCTCAGAATTTGATCTCTACACTGAGATAATGGATGATGAGAGCCTTGTTTTTGAAGGAAACTATAATCCAGATCTTTGGTATGACATTAAGACCGATACTCTAACTCCCGGAGGCCATCTCACCGAATTCGTGCTTTCTGAACTTGGAGTGTTCAATGTTGTGAGATATCAGGCAAGACTGGAAATTATTGATGGGGTCGCCCCCACAATAACAGGAAGTGGAACAACAACCCTTGTTCAGGGAGATCCCAGTGCAGAGTACACTTGGGAAACAACAGATGAGCTCATCGACAATTACCAACTCTTTCTTGATGGCGCACTTGTACAAAACAACGAAAGCATTTTCCAGCAATCAATTACGGTTACCGTTACACTTGCTGAATTGTCTGCTGGTCAACATACCTATGAAATAATCGTGACTGACACCTCTGGTAACCCGGCCAGTTCTGATGTGATAATAGAGGTGTTGGTATCAGATACTCTCTCACCTGAGATACTCGGTCAGACCTTTTATGAAGTTGTCGTAGGTGATAATCTCAATCTCTCATGGCTCATTGAAGATTACAACCTGTCTTCCTATCAATTATTCCTTGATGAAGTTCTGATCGATGAAGTGGTTGAGATTTTCTTGCCGCTGGTTGAGATCATCTATAATCCCTCAGACCTTGCTATTGGAGAGTATAATCTAACGTTATTTGCCATCGATTGGCGTGGTAATTCAGCTGCCTTGCACGTCACAATCTCCGTCATTGAACCTCAAATCTTGATCTCCTATTCTGTGGAGGATACCGTTGAAGTTGGAGATGCTGTGAATATCACATGGTCCTTTGCTGAAAATCAACCAGATTTCTATACTCTTTCGATCAACGGATCTCTCTTCGATAATGGGACAATAGATAATGGACAGTACTGGATAACAGTCTTCTCAAATATCGCCAATATACGGCTCAACTATACCTTATTTGTCAATACCTCGACAGGCATTGCAAATGAGAGTACAGTATGGGTCGAGTTTGTGGATAGCTATCAACCACTGATCCGGGGTGTAAATGATATCTCATTCGTAGAAGGCAAACTGGGGTATCAGATCCAGTGGTTTGTAATCGATGAGAATGTGGAATTGAACTATACGCTGTTCATTAACGGGCAGACGATGATCAACAACTCGGTACTTGACAGTTATCTCATCACATGGTCACTGAATGGTTTACCGAGTGGTTCCTACAACTACACAATTTTCGTTACAGATAGTGGAGGCAATATCGCCAATGATACCGTTATAGTCAATGTTTTTGCGGACTTCAGCAGTTCTTCAGAAACTCTAACGGAGGATCCAGGTCTCCCCGGTCTAAACATCAGTGGAGGTGTGATCATAGGGGCCGCTGCAACCGCTGTCTTCGTAGGTGGAGCTTGGGTGATTGTCCAGAGACGCAGATAGCTGAAATGAACAAATGTTAGAAACCTCTATCAGTTATTTTGTGTGGTGAAAAAAAGAAAACAGGTCGGGATTTATTTAAATTGCGGATAGATCCACTAGGAAATTACGAAAATCAGACACCCCATAACCTTAAGAACCAACCATAAATCCGATATCAAGATTGGACTATTGAATGCCCAATCGGTGAAACATATGAAAAGAGGGACTTTAACACTTCTATCAATTCTACTCATAACATTAACAATGAGTATGAA
>JAEOUB010000411.1 GCA_016839545.1 Candidatus Kariarchaeota archaeon
CAAATACTCGCTCGCACTGGATCTTGCCAATGCAGTCAAACTCAAATTCTGCATCAAAGCCTGGAACAATAACATGGTATGGGATGATTTACCACGCATCGACGGTGAGAAATCAATCTGCTATCTTATCGGTGCTTCTGAAGATAAACTCCATCCTGATACCGAGACGAGGAAAGTAGCTGAAGGCATTACAAATTCAAAATTTGTCGATCTCAAAACCAATACGGCAGCACATGATCAACCGTTGATTGATCTAATCCAGACTATTGTCGAGGGAAACTAAGCCATTTTTCAATACTGAAATATCCATATTTCCACCTGAGATGATGATACCTATTCTTTTTCCAGCGAATTCTTTGGAAAAAAGGAAAGGAGCAACGGTAGAAGCTCCAGATGGTTCTGCAACAATCTTCATACGTTCCATCATAAACCCTACCGCCTCGATTATCTGGGCATCTGTCACTTTGATAATTCTGTCAACATGCTCTTTGATAAGTCGAAGAGTGCGTTTTGAAGTGGTGGTACGCAGACCGTCAGCAATTGTAATAGGGTTTTGAGATGTGATATGCTCATCACCATAAAATGATCTGAAAGCATCATCAGCGCCACGAGGTTCCACAGCAATAACATATGGTACTTTCCCCGACAATTTGGCATAGGCAGAAGATCCGGCAATTAGCCCTCCTCCACCCACCGGACCTACCAGAATGTCCAGATTTGGAACATCTTCAAGTAATTCAAGAGCGGTGGTGGCAGCACCTGCGATAATGTTATCATTATCATATGGATGGATAAGTGTGTACCCCTTTTCATCTATAAGAGCTTGAACAGTTGATTCTCTGGCCTCCTGCGTCGGTTCACAGAGGACAACTTCCGCACCATACCCACGGGTTGCATTAATCTTCACCTGAGGCGCATTATTGGGCATGATTATCACAGTTGGTATCCCAAGAAGACCTCCTGTGATGGCAACTGCCTGAGCGTGGTTCCCTGAAGAATGAGTGATCACACCCACTTTCTTTTGTTGATCGGATAATTGCGAGATGGTATTGTATGCTCCCCTGAACTTGAATGCTCCACCACGTTGAAGATTCTCACATTTGATAAAGATCTCCGCACCGCTGATTTCATTGAGCTGCCTTGAGGTAAGTACTGGAGTTCTGTGGGCTACACCTCGTAGCCTTTCCATAGCTGCCTCAATCTGATCTAACACAATCTTCGGAATCTGTCCGAGCTTATAGGTTCTTTTATTGGTAAAACTTGTGAATCAGTAATTGGCGACGATATCTTCCATTGCAGATTGAGCATCTGGGAATTTGAAGGTATATCCAGCATCAATTACTTTCTGAGCTGAAACTCCTCGCCCCTCCAATATCAGGGCTGCCCGACTTCCAAGAATAATTTTGAGAGCAAAACCTGGTGCCCAGGTCCAAGTCCACCGGCCCATTGCCTTACCACCTATCACTGCAAGTTCTTTCATCGTTTTCGGCTCAGGAGCCACACCGTTGTATGCTCCTCTGACCTCGGGATTCTCAAGGCTCCATTCCAGGAGCCCAACGAAGTCATGCATATGGATCCAGCTATAGATCTGCTTACCTGATCCTACCCAGCCTCCGACAAACAGTTTGTGAGTGAGGAACATTCTCTCTCCACCAGCGCCACTGTAGCCAAAATTGATGCCCATCCGGAAAATTACAGCCCTCACTTTGTCAGGATCCAAATCCTTGAGTGGTTTTTCCCATTCTTGAGTAACCATGCCAGCAAAGGAATCACTTGGATCATCTTCCTCGGTATACAGCTTAGTTTCTGATGCAGGATAGTAATCAGTTCCAGATACTGAAACAAAAACACCTGGTGGTGAAGTCATTTCGTTTACCGCAGCGACCAGATTAGATGTCGTAACAGATCTAGAGGTCATTATCCTATCTTTCTGTTTTGATGTCCATCGTTTGCCGAAGATATTCTCTCCGACCAGGTTGACAATTGCATCATGATCCTGAAGATGCTCTACCCATTCTCCCTTCTCATAGAGGCTCCCTTCGATAAGATTTACCCGATCCTTCCAGCTATTCTCAACTCGAGATGCGTTTCGAGTAATAACAGTGATCTCATGTCCATTTTCTAGAAGGTTGCCAATCAGAAGGTTTCCCATCGTTCCTGTCCCGCCAGTAACAAATACGCGCACAAGCTGAATCCACAACAGTATTTAGATCATTTTGCATTGAGGAAAAGTTGGAATACCCACGTCTAGGATGAAAGTTGCCATGAGAATTGAACACATCTTAATAACGATCAAATCGACCCTCAGAAGGGAGTAATGGAGGTCCTTACCAGAGAGTCCGCTGGGACTCGTATTAACATCGAGTACTTTAGACATGGGTATGAGATGCATCTGGATGAGCTGGCTTCTGCGCTAGCTACGGACTCAAAAAGAGGACTTTCAGAGAAAGAGGCAAAATCACGACGGTCTAATTTTGGAGAGAACCGGATAATTACAGAAAAACCAAGTGTACTCAAGCTCTATCTTGCACCGTTAATGGATACTCTGATCGCTATTTACCTCCTAATGACACTGGTTATGATAATTCTGGCTTTCTGGGTGGATGATATCTTCTCGAAAATCTCCTTCTGGCTTGTCATGATATTTTTCAATCTGCTGCTTGCCATCTTTCAGCAATTCCGTGCTCAGAAGAAACTTGATGCACTACAACGTTTGTCACCTCCCAAGACCCGAGTAGTCAGGGATAATCTTGTGAAGAGTATATTTGCATCGGAGCTTGTACCGGGAGACGTTGTTGACCTAGAGACTGGAGATAAAATCCCTGCAGATTGCAGGTTGATTGAGGCGAACAACCTCACCGTCAATGAGGCGTCCCTGACAGGGGAATCAATTCCAGTACTGAAAGATACCAAAAATGGAGAGGGTATCGACAAGGATCTCCCAATTTCCGAGCACTCCAATTTTGTATATCTTGGAACATTCATTCAACGGGGAAATGGCAAAGCCATGGTCGTACGCACGGGTAATGAGACTGAATTGGGAAGAATTGCAAGCGCCATGGGTGAGATGAATACTCTCGACATACCACTACGGCGGAAGGTGAACTCTCTGGGAAAGAAACTATCAGTGATGATGCTTGCGTTCCTCACAGTCAAAATTATTCAGGTGGTCTATATTGAGCTCCAAACCGGATTTTCATGGTTGAGATTTGCAGACGATCTCAGCGATGCAATTATCACAGCAATGAGTGTCATACCCATTAACATCCCATTGTTAACTACTGTTGTTCTTCTTTCTGGAGTATTAACCATGGCACAGAACCGTGTGGTCGTCAAGAACCTGGCAATTATCGAGACGCTAGGCAGGTGCTCCGTACTCTGCTCAGACAAGACAGGAACCATGACCACCAGCCAGATGACAGTCAAGTTGATTTATGACACAAACAATTACTATGGGGTGGAGCTGGATGAGGAGTACAATAACCTTATTACCTTCATGCCCCAATCAGAACTCAACAATTTCTTGCGAAATAACCATCCGAACTATCCCTCGTTTGAATATATCAGAGAAGGCAGTCCATTAGAGCTGCTCTTAACATCTGCCGTGCTCAACAATGATGCAAATCTTGTCCGACAGGATACAAGTGATGGTTCGCTGAGATATGTCACCATTGGTGACACAACAGATGGAGCACTGCTTCAACTTGCTCTGGCCCAAGGGTTCAATGAGATTGATATAAAGAAACGCTATGAGAGAGAGAAACACTACCCCTTCGATTCTAACCTGAAGCGAATGTCAGGCCTATACAGAGATCATGAAGAAAATGATTGGATGATCCTGACCAAAGGTGCAACAGAGGTAATCCTCCCGCGATGCGACATGATAGGAGATGAAACCTCCACAGTACCATTAACAGAGGAGAAAAGAGAAGAGATCCTTGATATGGTAAATTTCTTTGCGGAAAATGGATACAGGGTGATATCACTCGCATACAGATCAATTCTTGATTTTCCACAATTTGAAACCCAGGATGAAGAACGTGACCATTTTGAGATAGGATTGACCTATATCGGCTTTGCTGTAATCTTCGATCCCCCACGTCCTGGTGTCAAAGCAGCAGTCGCAGATCTCGACAGTGCATCAGTATTCCCGATCATGATAACAGGTGACTCAATTGCCACAGCAGCAACTATTGGCAGACAGGTCGGAATTCTCGATGATGATGAGCTTGTGGTTGAGGGGAAAGAGGCTTCAGATCTACCTGATGAGGAATTCTTCAGAGTTTCAGTATTTGCTCGGGTCTCTCCGGCAGAGAAAGAAATCATCGTTCGGAGATACCAGAAACGGGGTGATATTGTTGCAATGACGGGAGATGGAGTCAATGATGCTCTGGCAATCACAAGATCTGATGCAGGTGTTGCAATGGGTATCACAGGAACAGATGTCACCAAAGAGGCCGCAGATATCATCATCACAGATGATTCATATGTCTCTCTTGTCAGAGGAGTGGAAGAAGGTAGGAACCTGTTTGAGAAAATTAGGATAATGATCCTGTTCTACCTGGCTGTCAATATTGCAGAAGCAATTCTGTATTTCTCAGCCTCGTTTATCCATGATTTTGAGCTGATTTCTCAATGGCAACGGATCTTCATCTTCACAATTGTGCATGCCTTTCCAGTGCTGGGCATTATCTTTGGACCTCCTGATAGAGATATTATGAAACTGAAGCCCCGAAATAATGATGCCCTGATTAATTTGCAACTCAGTATCGTGATAGTGATATTTTCTGTGAGTTACCTGATCACCATGGGAGGATTGTACTATCTTGGATTTGCAGGATATATTCCCGCCAATGCAGTCAATGACAACGCAGTATGGGCAGAAATCCTGGCACGAAGTGGAGACAGTCTACCCATTGCTCAGGCCAAAGCCAGGACGATGTTGATTGGTACCATGTATCTGACGGAGTCCTTCCTTATTTTGAGTATCAGACGCATGAATTCAGGGGTCATTGAAGCAACCAGAAAGGATGCCAATTTCTTTGTCTGGCTAAGTGTTATCATGGGCCCAGCTCTGTATTTCTCGATCATGTTTGTTGACTCGGTGGCACAGTACTTGATCGATTATGGGATATACGTCGATTTGATCACACTCTCTGTCTTTGACCTGATTATTGTGGTGGTATTCGCAACTATTCCACTTGTCCTTCTTGAATACTTCAAGAAACACAGACGTAGCCGCGGTATTCAGTTCTAGATAATTACACTCTTCGAGGCTAACAATTGTGGGAGAGGGTGCTATTTGAGAAAAACTATCTTATAGCCTTAGATATCAATTCCATTATTCATGAGCGAGGAGGCAAGCACGGCATATATTGTCGAACATGGACATGCTCAGACACTGGATAAGGTCGTAAAACACCTTCGTACAGACCCAGAAAAGGGTATATCCATATCAGAGGCGGTACAACGCAGTGACGCTGTGGGTCCCAACCTGATTGTTACACCCTCACCATCAGTCTGGCAGGTATATCTCGCACCTCTTTTTGATACCCTGATCACGGTATATCTCATCATCACGGGTATCATGGTCTTCCTCGCTCTGTTTGTCGACGAGATACTTTCAAAAGTAGCATTCTGGCTGGTCATGATTGCATTCAATTTTGCAATGGCAATCTTCCAGCAGTACCGGGCACAGAAGAAGGTACAGGCACTGGCCAATCTCTCTCCCCCTGTCTGTAAAGTGATCAGAAATGGCGAATTCATGGAACTGGAGGCAAGAGAACTGGTTCCTGGAGATCTGGTAGATCTGGCACTGGGAGATCGTATCCCTGCCGACGCCCGTATTGTCTCTTCCAGTTCACTGACTGTAAATGAGGCGTCGCTCACTGGTGAGAGTGTGGCCGTTAAGAAAATGGCAGATGGTAGTGAGGCATTGGACCATGAGACACCGATTGCCAAACATAGCAATATGGTCTATCTGGGTACATTTGTGCAGACTGGTTCAGGTAAGGCAATAGTGACCAAGACGGGAAATGATACAGAACTGGGTAGAATTGCAACTGAGATGTCAAGTATGTCATCTGTGGAGATACCCCTACGTACCAAGGTAAATACCCTTGGTAAGGGCCTCTCCGCATTGATGGTTGCATTCTTGGTAATACTGGTTGCCTCCACCGCCATTCGCAGGGCAAACAGTGGAGTTGACTTCACCTTTGAACAGTTTGCATTTGACATAGCTCAGGCAATAATCAATGCCATGAGTGTATTACCCATTAATATTCCCCTGTTGACGACTGTGGTGCTAATTACTGGTGTTCTCAACATGGCATCAAAGAAAGTGGTAATCAAAGAGCTCTCGGCAGTCGAGACCCTGGGTAGATGTTCTGTTCTCTGCTCAGACAAGACCGGAACAATCACCACTGGAAAGATGACTGTGAAGATGGTGTGGGATACCAACCACTACTACCAGGTACTACCCAAAGAGGATTATCGCAACGAGATTTACAAGATTGAGACGGATAATATCCTGGATAATGTGGACAAACTCCCTGAGGATTATGAGATCATAGAGAAGATAGAGCCTGAGTCGGCACTTGAACTACTGATGACCTGTGCCGTACTGAACAATGATGCAGATATCACTCCTGTTGAGAGTGAAGATGGCAGTATAGATTACAAAATTGTGGGAAATTTCACAGATGGCGCATTGTTAGTACTTTCACAGACCAATGGATTGCAGATCTCAGATATCAAGCAACGTTACCAACAGATCACCTCCTATCCCTTTGACTCCTCACTCAAGAGAATGAGTGGGTTGTTCAAGGACACACAGGAGGA
>JAEOUB010000412.1 GCA_016839545.1 Candidatus Kariarchaeota archaeon
AAGCGGGTGATTGCAGGACTGAATGCAGTACCCATCCTGGAGAAGAATATCAAGCTCAAGGAACTCTCCTGGCAGGATTTTATTGTCAGGTGGTTGAATTTCTTTGTGGCCTGTTTCGGTCTTGATTTCCTGATCTACAGCGTGACAGCATACAATGTCAGCTCACAGCCGACATTTGAATCCATTGTGATTGCACTCTCGATCCTGTCACTCTGGATCCCGGGTATCTGGATTCTGGAGGAGGTGGGACTCAGAGCTGTGAATGAGGGACTGCTGATCATCCGCAGAGTCTCCTCCTTCTTTCAGCGGTTATCAGTGATGATTATCCAGCTTGGCAGTCTTGTGGGCATCCTGGTATCAATCAGTTTGCAGAGTATCAGCATTGATGCCATCCCTGAGACTATCCGTACCATATTTGTCAGAACCTACTTTGTGTCTATCACGATTGCCTTCATGTTTGGCATATTCTTTCAGACCCGACCTCATCCCAAGGTATGGAAGGAAAAAGGTGTGTCAGTGGGCAGGATCGATATCAAGCTGTACAAGCGATAGAATATGCAAGCTGATTGCTACAGGATTATAACGACCCGAGTACAGTAAACCCTATGGATGAAGCCTTGCTCCCGTACAGAGAGTTACTTGACAAGAAAGCATTTGGTTTCCTTGCAACGATCTCGAAGAATGGTAGCCCCCATGTCACACCATTATGGGTCAAATATGATCAGGATACAGGGAATTTTATTGTCAATATCGAGGAAAATTCGGCCAAGGACTACAATATCCGCCGTAATTCCCGGGTTTGTATCAATGTGGTTGATCCTGACAACCCCTATCATTACCTGTTTGTACAGGGAGAAGTGATCTCACGGTCACTGGATGACGGCTCGCTGGTAAATCACTTTTTTTCCACCTACTCCGGGGGTAAACACTCAGAGCCATGGTTCTCCTACCCCGATCCATTACTTGTGGTGGAGATTGAACCTGAGAAGATCTCGGGATGGAAGAAAGAGTTGGCAGACAGTTTTCGGGATATGCTTGTGGAACCCTAGTCTTTTGGTACCATTCTCTGTGCAATTTTGATATAGTCCTCAATTTTTGACCGGTCAGAACACCGATTGGTCAAAAACAATAATTGTTGTGAGTTAGGCAGGATAGACTGCTGGATTGGAATTGTCAGGATTGTCACGATCTACACGGATCTGACCACTGCTCTCCAGTGTTGTGAGCAGGTCATTGGCAACATTGACCGAGATACCCATACTCATGGCAATGGATCTGACCTTGATACCCGTTGGCCAGGATTGGAGCATGGTATGCAACCTTTCGGTCAGGGAGTCAGTACCAGTATTTATGGGGGTATCGACCTTACGTGGTGCAAACTTGGCATACTTTGAATCTGCCAGCTGCTCGTTCTTGTGCTCCAGGGTATGAATGGTGTTCTGCAATCCCTCGATCTCTTTCTTGAGCTCGATGATACGACGGTCATAGCCTGCATCAAGCTCTATCATCTCGAGTTCGAGCATCTCAATGGTTTTCTCCTGTCGCTTGATGACATCGAGATGGTTGGTCTGATCGTCACTGGCAGGCACTTTCGATGCAATCTCCAGTAACAGCTTCTGGTTCTCCTCCTGAGTATCTGTTAACTCCAACAGCTGGTTGCGGTAACGATCAATGGTGGCATCACGTTCTGCAAGATCCTGCTGTAAATCAGCGAGCTGCTCCTTGTGCTCCTCAAGTTCCATGAACAGTTGAAAGTTCAACTTGCCCATGGCCTGCACCAGCTTTTGATCCATACCAGACTAAGGGAATTGCTTCCTTTAGGGTTTACCGGGAGAGTTCTGCTAGATATGGTTCGACAAAAGTTAGACAGGTTTTTATAGTTTGTATGGTTTGTGTGTCTTAGAAAATCCATGACACAGCCCTCCAATTTCTTTGCCGACAACCTCTCAAAAGATGAAAAACAGCGAATGGACCGCCAGATGCGGCTGCCAGGTTGGAATCAGCAAGCACTCAAAGAGGCTTCGGTCCTCATTGTTGGGATCGGCGGATTGGGCACGGAAATTGCGAAAAATCTTGCAATGGCCGGTGTGGGCGAGATGCACCTGGTCGACATGGATCACATTGAGTACTCCAATCTCAACCGCCAGATATTATTTATTGACGCCAAGGAGGGAGAATCCAAGGCAAAAGCAGCTGCAAAGATGCTGAAGAGGATCAATCCCTTTGGAGAGTACCATGCCTACCATATGCCGCTGCAGGAGCTCGACCCTGAAATCTATGAGAGAGTCGATCTCTATATTGCGGGACTGGACTCTGTCAGTGCCCGTGAGGATCTCAACAGACGCGCTGTGATGAACAAGAAACCACTGGTTGATGGTGGTACTGCCACATATCATGGCCATGT
>JAEOUB010000413.1 GCA_016839545.1 Candidatus Kariarchaeota archaeon
AATCAGGAATTATTAAATACCCTTCAAAATAATGGGAATCTAACAACCATTAGGTTGAAAACCTTCGTCAAATCGGGACAAAAGTTAAAATTCTAGAATAATTTGTGACAGGTATGGCAGGAATCGTATTTGTCACAACTGAGAAACTTCAGGAAATGGTTGAATTCTACACCGATACACTCGGAATGACCCCCTGGCTGAGTCAGCCTGATGTCGAGATGCTGGCTCACGGGAATATGATCATCGGATTTCATCAACAACAGAAACCAACACCTGCAGGCTGTCTGTTCACTTTCTTTTACTCCTCCCAAGAGGAGGTAGATGCGATGTATGCTAAGATCAAAGATCTGGCTACAACCACACCGAAGTTCAACGAGAAATACCAGATCTACAACTTCTTTGCACGTGATCCTGAGGGGAGAAAACTGGAGTTTCAGCAGTTCAGGCATGACCTCAAACCTCTGAATTGTGAGGTATAAGGACTCAAATTGCAAAAAAAATCAGTATTGGAAAACTCAGACCAATCTAAATAATTATTATCACCCCGTGAAAACTTACTGTGAAGCTATCCATGTTTATTATGGGAACAACTTTCACCAACTGGATTAAACTGTTATTGGATCACCGCTTCCGGGTCTCACTCAAGAGATTTCATAAGGTCATCCTGATCACAGTGATGATCATCATTCTCACTCCTTTTTCTATTGTTGAGAGATTGATTATTCACCCCCGTGTACGACGCAAGGACCTCGATCATCCTCCCGTCTTCATCTTAGGGCATTGGAGATCTGGTACTACTCACCTTCACAACATGTTTACCATTGACCAGAGGTTGACGTATCCCAATATGGTTGATACGCTCTTTCCCAATCACATGATACTCACCAACTGGCTCATTCGACCTTTATTGGCACTGGCACTACCAGATAAACGTCCGATGGACAACATGAAACTCAGTGTCGATGTACCTGGTGAACAGGATTGGGCAATCTCCAATCTCTGCCTCATGACACCATATTCAGGTGCATACTTCCCCAATGAGCTGGTATCACGCTACGAGCACATGACCAATTTTGAGAATGCTTCAGACAAAGAACGGAGCACCTATGTCAAATACATCCGGTTCTATCTCAAGAAACTGCAGTACAAGTACCCAGGTCGTCAGATCGTTCTGAAAAGTCCGATGGATACTGCCCGTGCCAAATTGCTGTATGAGACATTTCCTGATGCCAAATTCATCCATATCAGGAGAAACCCATACGAGGTTTTCTACAGTACTCTCAAGCTTCATACCAAAAACAAGGACATCTACCCCCTCCAAGAAGATAACAGAAACCTTGAGGAATTTATCTTCAAAACCTATAATGGAATGTTTGACATCTATTTTGAGGACGCCAAAGCAATTCCTGCAGAGCAGTTAATTGAGATCAGCTACGAAGAACTCAAAGAGGATCGGATGAGTGTCATGAAAGAGATCTACGACCATCTTGATCTCCCTGATTTCGAAGGCGTTCGGGATGATCTTCAGAAGTATGTCGACTCATTGAAGGGGTACAAAGCTGATGATTATGAACTAGAGGTGCAGGAGAAAGACCTGGTCTATACCAATTTAAAGAAAACACTCGATCTCTGGGGATATACAGTTAAAGTGAGAGGTTCTACCTCATAGCCCAGACAATGCCTGATCTAGATCCTCAATCAGGTCTTCTAGTGTCTCAATCCCAACTGAGAACCGGATGAGACCATCCGTGATCCCAGCCTGTAAACGAGCTTCTCGAGCCACCATGGTGTGTGTAGTGGAAGGAGCATGAACTATTAGCGATTCAACACCTCCAAGGGACACTGCATGGTTGATAATCTTGAGATTCTCAATTACAGATTTTCCTGCATCAACTCCACCTTTGACATCAAATGACAGCATTCCACCGTATCCCCGCATCTGTGCTGTTGCCAATGCATGCTGTGGATGATTTTCTAGACCGGGGTAATGTACCGCCTGGATCTTGTCATGACCTGCAAGATACTCTGCGATTGCCTGTGCATTTTCATTATGCTGTCGCATTCGTACTGCAAGTGATTTCATACCTCGAGTGAGAAGAAAGGCATCAAATGGTGATTGTACACCACCGAGTAATTTGAGCATCTGAAAGACTTTTTTCTCACTGCTCTCGTTGTCAACTGTGACAGATCCTGCAATAATATCAGAGTGACCACCAAGGTATTTTGTGGCAGAGTGAATGACAACATTGACTCCATGTGAAATTGGGAGTTGATTATAGGGAGATCCGAATGTGGAATCCACCATTGAGGTGATCCCTGTTTCGGCTGATATTGACCCCAATCCATCCAGGTCACAGATAGTCATGGTTGGATTTGCTGGAGTCTCACCATAGATTACCCTGGTATTGTCACGGATAGCATCTCTGTATTGTGAGATCTGGGTACCATCTACCCAGGACACCTCCACACCATAACTCGGGAGTGTGGTTTTGAAGAGCTCATGTGTTCCACCATACACCTGATTTGGTGCAATGACATGGTCTCCCGCCTGAAGATGAGAGAGAAGCGCAGTTGAGACTGCTGCCATTCCAGATGACATGACAAAACTCTCGTGACCCCCTTCTAGTTTGGTAAGTACCCGAGCTGCAATCTCTGTAGTGGGGTTACCCCACCGAGAGTAGAGCCATGGGCTATCACCCTCTTCCAGGTCAGCTCGAGAGGAGAGTCGAGCACCATGCGCCGCACTTTCAAGTCTATATGTAGAATTTGAGAAGATAGGAGTTGCTAAGGCATGCACAGGTCCCTTGATATCCTCTGGTTCGACAGCCTTGGTCTCAAACCCCTTTTCTCGTGGTTTATCTGCCATTAACCCTGTGATTTGTAAGAAGATTTGAAGCTTTACACTTTGGTTATTCTCTTTCCTCAACTATCTTAATCCTGATCTCTGGATGAAGCTATGGATACACTAATCGACCTTTTTGAGTGGAATGCATGGGCTAATGCTAAACACAGGGATGTACTTTCCGAGATTGATTTTGAAATATTACAACAAGATACACCATACGGTAGACTGATAGATCGTATAGTACATATCTTTGCTTCTTTCAAAATGTGGCATCAACGTATGGAGGGAGAGTCCCCCGATAGCGTCCTGACAGGAGATGATTTCTCCAGTTGGAAAGATCTGTCACACACATGGGAAGCATACGACCAGCTCCTCATCAAGTATGTGCAGAACTTATCACCAGCTCAACTGGATGAGGAAATAACCTATCAATCCCTCAATTCCAAATGGTACAGGCGAAAGAGACGTCACATCCTGATCCATCTAACAGCACACCCCAACTATCATAGAGGTCAGATCACTGCATTGCTCAAAGAAAGGGCGGTCGCACAATTTCCTTCAGTTGACCCTGTTTTCTATCACCTGACCACGGATGATGCCTTAATTTCAGATACACCGTTTAATGAGTGAAATTATATAGAACCCACAAATCCGATTGGTATGCACGTTATCGATACATCACTACGATCCTTTGTAGAAGGAAGTGAAAATACAGAATTCCCAATACAGAACCTACCGTATGGAGTTTTCAGGTATCAGAGTAGCAGACATATCGGTGTTGCCATAGGTGATTATATCCTCAATCTCACAAATCTAGAGGCAGACGGCTATTTTGATGAGATCCTGGAAAGCAAGGTATTCGATACAGGCAGTTTAAACGCGTTCATGGCCACAGGTAGAGAGATCTGGACAAAACTCAGGGTCTTACTTGCGAAACTTCTAGCGAAAGGATCTGATCTTGCAGATACAAGTCAACCGAAATACCTGGTAAAACAGAGTGACGTCGAGATGGTTCTCCCAGTTGACGTGGCCGAATTCACCGATTTCTACTCGGCTTATTACCATGCCTTCAATGTCGGTTCAATCATTAGAGGGCCAGAGAATGCACTAATGCCCAACTGGAAACATCTGCCAGTAGCATATCATGGTCGTTCAAGTTCTGTAATCCTCTCTGGCGAGAGTATCCACAGACCGAGGGGACAGATAAAACCTGCAGACTCCGATGATCCAGTATTTTCAGCGACAAAACGACTTGATTTTGAGCTCGAGATGGGCTTCTTCATTGGTACTGGAAACAAAATGGGTCACCCAATCTCGACTGGAGAGGCAGATAGCCATATTTTCGGGATGGTTCTTGTCAATGACTGGTCTGCCAGAGATGTGCAGGTTTGGGAGTACCGACCTCTGGGTCCATTCCTCGCCAAAAACTTTGCCACATCTATCTCTCCGTGGGTTGTCACTCTAGATGCCCTTGAGCCGTTCAGAACAAAAGGAATGGATCAAGATCCTGAACCTCTACCCTATTTACAATTTGATCGTCATCAGGCCTATGACATCGAATTGGAGGTACACCTCCAGTCGGAGTCAATGGACATGCCTCAGCAGATTACCTGGAGCAATGCCAAAAACCTGTACTGGAACATTTCTCAGCAGTTGGCACATCATACCATCACAGGGTGCAATACTCGAACAGGAGATTTGATGGGTAGTGGTACAATTTCAGGACAGGAAATGAATACCCGTGGATGCTTACTTGAACTTACCGAACTTGGTCGCAATCCAATTTCCATAGGTGAGGAAACCAGGACGTTCCTTCATGATGGTGATACTGTCATTATGCGAGGTTATGCAGAGAAGGATGGGATTAAAATCGGGTTTGGAGAGGTCAGAACAAAGATCTTACCTGTAATTAGCTGAATTTCACACGTTTCAACAACCATATCGTTTCCAGCCCCATCACACAATTGGATTGGTCACAAATTCAGTTATCAAAATCCTATTCAGAATTACCCTATTTCCAACCTATCCTTGAGTCTGGAGGTAGGATAACTTGTAATCAAATGCATCAAGAGATAGCAGGTAGAAAAGTGCAAGTACTACAAACTCTTCTTCCAATTCTGAGTCACGATCCAACTCACTTTCAAGGATGTGCTGGATATCTATCATAGAGAACTGGTCTAGCTCACATAGCTTGGTGGCAATGGATGATAATTTTTCTGGATCAAGGCCAATAAGAGACATAGCCGGACCGTATTTGGCAATCATCCGCATGGTATCCTTGTCAGGTATAAGGATAGAGGATCTATCAATAAGAATCGAAATAATAGTCTGATCGAGATACGTGATTCTTCGATGGACGTGATGGTCCAAATATCTCAAGACTTCTGGAATAAGATCTCTATGGAGAGAACTAGCCAATTCCATTTTATTAACAAAAGACTGCATCCAACCGGCAAGATATTCCTTCTGCTCGGGAGCGTTCTCAGGTATTACAGCCTCGATAGTACACACCACACTTCCAAGTTCCGAAGTTATCTCAATGGTATGACCGATGTGCTCGTCGTCAAGATCCATCTCATGTTCTAGCAGGAATTTCAAACTTTCAGATTTCAATTCAAGTTCTAAACCTGTCCATGACGACCAACCATATTTGGTGGTAAGATTGGTTGTCCTCATTCCAGGCATTGGAATGGCGGATGGTGATTTTGCAGCAGTCTTTACCTTCAGAGCGTTGTTTGTCCTCACATGGAAATTTTTATCGATGAAGAGTTTACTCCCGTGCGGATCGGTGCCATCTTTCTTGGCATGAACGTCTATGTAGGAGGCGAGACCGTTTACATCGAGCTCACGACGTTGAAGATGGACGACCCGGTCAATATTCAGATTTCGGGTTTGCGAGCACTCTGAACAGAGATAACTCACCTTTTGGATATCGGAGTTGACTGCCATTTTCTGCCACATTCCTACTTGTTTACCTTGTTAAAAAGAGTGTCTTGGAATATCCGAAATATGGAAACTCCAAAACTGGTTTCCTCATGATCTGGGTACTTGGGTTGTCGCCAATTCCTCTGCAGTGACATTCTGAGAAGGCGTAATTTCAGGATTGGATGTGTCTTCAAGAATGACCCATCTCTCAACTGCTATCTTGAGCAAGGTCGGGACTACAAGAGAGTCAATCATTACCAATGAGATAACAGCGGCGTAGAGCGGCAATGTAAAGAAGCCAAGCTCAAATGCAGTCACCGCGAAAATCAAAGTTACTTCCCCTTTCGCAGCCATCGATAAGCCTATGGAGCGGGAGCTGTTTTTATCATAGCCACTCAACCTCGAACCTAGAGATCCTCCGATGAATTTTGCGGAGATTGCCAGAATCGCCAGAGAAAGTCCTAGAAGTATTGTAACGGGGCTTAGAACAGGGGCTAAATTTACCCTGAGCCCGATGGTGATGAAGAAGAAGGGAACCACCCAGTTTGCCATCGGTTCAATGTCATGGTGAATATCTAGAAAATCATCCTCATTTCCAACGATCACACCCGCCATGAAAGCACCTATGATAGGTGCCAAAGAGAGAGTCTGTGCAAGAACTGACATCAGTAGCATGAAGGAGATAGAAAAGAAGATGACAAATGACTGGTCCTTGACCACCTGAGTTCTACTGACCAACCAGGGAACAATGTACTTGAAGAGAAGAAAAGAGAAAAGGAAGAAGGCAGCGATTTGTGCGAAAATCAAGCCTACACCACTGCTACTCAATGCTCCAGACACATAGGCGACCACGAGAGCTAGGGCAGTAACACTGATTATATCATCAAAGATAGCTGCACCGACAACAGTCTGAGCAACTTTACTCCTGATTTTTCCTAAGTCAAGGAAGATACGGGTACTGATTCCTATTGATGTGGCAGTTAATGCCACTGCCATAAATAACGCAGTATCAACAAATGTGACTCCAGAGGGAATTACAAGGTCTCTGTCAATTGAGGCGACGATTGCGAGAAATGAGATACCCATCAGGAGAGGGACAATAATCCCACCAATAGCTGAGTAAAATGCAGGTTTTTTGACTTTCTTCAATATATTGAAGTCAATTTCAGTACCAACGACAAAGAGAAGGATGAGAACAGCAAATTCAGATATGAATGAAAGAATGATCCCTGATGCATCCAAAGCTTCTCGATCTAACTTGAGAAATGCGAAGTTGGAGAGAAGTGATGTAGGTTCATCTTTCAACCAGTACAGACCCAGAAGAGTAGGGCCCAATATAAAACCAAGCGTCACTTCACCCAAGACTTCGGGGAGATCAAGTTTTCTCATTACCACATGGGTTGTTTTTATTAAAATTAGAACAAGCCCAAGTAGTAAAAATACTATCTCAAAGTCCGAGGCAGCCATAAGGTTTTATTCCTTCAGTTTTATATAAAGAGTCGGTTAACGTATAAAAATTTTAATGATACATTTCATAATCCGGCTTGAACAAACCAGTGTATGGAATCCAAAAATAACCCAATACTGACGTTTATACTACAGTTCTATTGCAAAGTACTTGTTCTCATCATCAATCATCATACTGATGAGATTGAGAAACTTATCTGGGACAGGTTCATCATATCTCTCCTTATTGATCAGGTTCCATAGCATCTCATTGTCATTGAGGACACCAAGAAGATGAGTAGTGTAGTCCTCAGAGGCGTATGATGTTCCTTCTGTG
>JAEOUB010000414.1 GCA_016839545.1 Candidatus Kariarchaeota archaeon
GCATTGATCGCTATTTTTTCTGGATAGAATATATCACTGTGCTGACGACAATTTATTTAATAAATACCCTCAAAGGGTTTGACTTAGAGGGACGAGAATTATGCCAGAATTATTCGAAAAAGCGTTCAACTATAATGAGGCCAAGATGGCCAAGATGATGGGCTATTACCCATATTACCGCCCACTAACCAATGCTATCGGGCCAGTCACCGAGATGGAGGGCAAACTCCGTATCATGCTCGGTTCCAACAATTACATGGGTGTCACCGACCATCCCAAGGTCAGACAGGCGGCCAAAGATGCCATTGACCAGTATGGAACCGGTAATACCGGATCTCGTTTTCTCAATGGCACTCTAGATCTCCACCTGGAGCTTGAGGAGAAACTCGCCAAGTTTGAAGATAAGGGTGGCTGCATTACATTCACCACAGGTTTTCAGGTCAATCTTGGTGTGATCCAGTCAATCACCCAAAAGGGTGATGTGATCATCTCTGATGCATTTAACCATGCCTCTATTGTGGATGGCTGCAGACTCTCCAAGGCAGAGGTGAGAGCCTATGCCCACAACAACATGGAAGACCTGGAGCGAATTCTCAAGGAGATCCCCAAGGATACCGGTAAGCTGATCATATCAGACGGAGTCTTCTCAATGGAGGGAGATCTTGCCAATGTACCTGAGATGGTTGATCTGGCAGAGAAATACGAGGCACGAGTCATGATTGATGATGCGCATGGCGTGGGATATATGGGTCCAAAGGGACAATCAACTCCTCACCACTTTGGAGTGCAGGACAAGGTCGACATTATCTCCGGTACCTTCTCTAAGTCATTTGGATCTGTTGGTGGTTTTGCAGCCGCCCACGAGGATGTCATTGATTACATGCAGCACCATGCCCGGTCTCTGATCTTCTCAGCATCCATGGCGCCTTCTCAGACTGCAACTGTTCTTGCAGCACTTGAGGTCATCATTGATGGTGATGATATGCGAAGGCAGCTGCTCCGTAATGCAGCACGTCTGCGTGACGGTCTCAGTGGAATCGGATTCAATACCGGTGACAGTGAGACTCCTATTGTTCCAGTTATTATCGGAGACGAGATGCAGACCTTTGCACTGTGGAAATACCTGTATGAGGCTGGTGTCTATACCAACCCCGTCAGAGCCCCTGCAGTTCCTCCTGGCAAGGAATTACTCCGAACCTCAGTTATGGCAACACACACCGATGACCACATCGACCGTGCAGTTGGTATTTTCGAGACAGTCGGCAAACAGATGGATCTTATCTGAGTTACTCTTCAAATTCTGGCACAAATAAGCTGATATCGATCTCTATCCCTTTTTCCTCATTCTCATCAGCATACCGTATTAATTTCTCCAACCACTTCTGGACACTGGTCGGCAGGTTCTTTGGATCATCCCTCAGTGTAATCATAAAAGATCGAAATTTGGTGAAGTTCCACCCGCTGATTGACTCCGGTAAGCCGTTAAGTTCACAGCCTATCGCATCAAAATCCTGAAGGTTACGTATCTTTGCAATCGACTCAGGGATCAGGGTGATCTTGGTATCTGAGATGTCTAGGTACTCAAGTGACTCGAGGTCACCAATGTTGTCGGGTAACTCAGTAATCGGATTGTAGTAGAGTTCCAACCTTGTAAGTTCTCTCAATTTGGTCAGCTTCTTTGGCAGTGACTTGATACTGTTAATTCCAAGATTGAGTGTCTTGAGCTTCTGTAATTTGCTGATAGTGGCAGGTATTTTCTCAATCTCATGGCCGTTGAGCTGAAGGTCTACAAGATTGACCAGATTACCAATTTCACGTGGAATTCTCAGTAATGCCCCTCTTAATTTTGAATTTTCCTTCATCCAGAAATACCTAAGATTGATCAGCTCACAGACTGCAAGGGGGACCTCCTCAATGGGGAAGTTCCAGAGGTAGAGATCGGTCAGCATCCGGAGTTGGTTGAATGTTGATGGCAGCTCAGTTATCTTGTCTGTCTCAATGGAGACGTGTTGCAATTTGCTCAATTTGCCAAGGTCATCAGGAAGATAAGTCAGATTATCAGAGATAAGATCCAGAACAACTAGATCCTGCAGTTCTACGATCTTATCAGGTAGTGCATCAAACTGATCCCCCAGTTCTAGCCATACCAGTTTCTTCAGTTTGGTAATCGAGCTTGGAAATTTCTCAACGGATGTCGATCGCAGAACCAATCTCTGCAACTCCTTGTTTGTGGAGAGGTCAGGAACAGATCCTACTTTTCCAGATATCACGAGCACGGTGAGGTCTTTCATGCCGGATATTTCTGGAAATTCCATCTCTGACCTTTCTTTGATAATCTCGAGATACTGCAACTTACTAAGATGTCCGACATCAATCATTTCCTGGTTCTCATTTAGCCCAAGGATAATCTCCATTACATAGTCCAGATTAATAATTGCCTCAGCTACTGCAGCATATATCTCAGGGGTCATCTCGCGAAGATCGAGGTAGAGGGCAGATATCTGGCCGGAATGGACAGTGAATCCAAGATCGATGCGAAAATCGGAGAGTGGGCTTGCCTGTGACCACGTGAGTGATTTCATGTCGGTGGAGGAACTATATTCCGGAAGATACTCTCCTAGAAACAGAACTTCTGCTCCTGCCTCTCTGAGATCTTTGATGAAAGAAGCATCTTTATCGTCGATATTGATATTAACGGCAACCTCGTCAGACATACTCTCTCATACACTGTCTCTTCTATAAAGTTAGTAGCTTCTAAGAGGAGTAGTATCCTCTTTCAGAATATGCATTGATGCACACGCAGGTATTGTTGAGATGGATTCATTTCTAGTGAAAATGACATTATTTGTGCATTAGTGCACATGTGAAATTACA
>JAEOUB010000415.1 GCA_016839545.1 Candidatus Kariarchaeota archaeon
AAACCAATAATTTCTATGGATTTGGTCTTCTGTTACTCTTTTTAGGAGATCATCCATAGACTTGTTCATAAGAATAACACCTACTTGACCACTGCACCTGCCATCGCCATGGCGATAGATTGATCAGCAGCATGGGAAATTGATAAACTAACCCAATAATGTCTATCTTCAATTGTTATAATACCCACTTTATTGTCGTGAAAACGGTCCTTAATTTCAGGCTTTCCGTCAATATGAATAATCTCGAATTGACTAAGAAATGTCGTACCAAAGCCTGATAGCGCCTTAAAACATGCCTCCTTTGCTGCAAATATACCCGCATAACGCGTTATCTTCCCAGAGCAGTATGAAAGTTCATCTTGGGTAAAAACTCTCGTGTAAAATCGAGGATGATTTTCTCGATTAAATCTTATGAATTTGAAATGATCAATAAGGTCGATCCCAATCTCCATCTTCATGACATTCATACTCCTGAATCTTTGATTATGGATTGGATGATTAGCTGTTATTAGAAGACTGCCGAATAATCATGGAAGAAGGTTTGTCTTTAGGATTACTATCCATTGTGAAACGGGAGAGGTAGACATGGTGATCGATAGTAAGGTCTTGGAAGGTGAAAGAATATGACCCTGTTCTATCATCAACTATTAAAGGAACCATGAATGGGGTGGAATAACTACCTGTGGGTAGTTCTATACAGATAAGATATTCTTTGGAGGATAACAAATGGCGAGTAATGAAATCGACCTCTTTGAAGCAATCCAAGAATGGTTTAGTCGAAAGACGAATGATCTTCGAGATCACTTCGATGAATATGATGTATCAAAAGCCACGATATTTCATCGCATCTCACTCTCACTAACCATTTTTATTGCATTCATACTCCGTATTTACCCAGTCCTTCTTGGATGGGATGCCGGTTTAATCAAGGCATTCGATCCTTGGATGCAGGTAAGGGCGGCAGAATATATGATTGAAAACGGATTTTGGGAATTCCTAACCTGGCATGATACTTTTGCATGGTACCCATTTGGGAGGCAAACTGGATCTCGTTTGTATATTGGAGTTCCAATCGCAATATCAATTGTCTATTACATCCTGAATTTCCTTGGTTTCAATGTATCAGTTCAAATGGCTGCATACTTTGTTCCGGTGATATTTGGAACAATAACAGTCTATGCCTCCTATCTTCTTGGCAAGGAATTGATTTCCAAAAGAGGTGGTTTGTTTACAGCGATGATAATGGCTGTAACTCCAGCGTTCCTCTCACGATCAATAGCTGGTTTTGTAGATAATGAGTCCGTTGGTGTGCTCTTTACCATATTAACCTTCTACTTCTTTGCAAGGGCCTTTCTAAGAGACTCTAACAGGAGCGCAGTTATAGCCGGATTATCTATGTTTGCCTTAGGTTCTTCCTGGGGAGCTTTCAGATTTGCATTTGATCTAATGCCCATTATAGCACTGATCTTTGTCATCACTGGTAAGTTCACACCAAGATTTCTAAGAGCATATGTTACCACTATTTCAGTTAGTTCAATTCTGATGATTATGGTACCTCGAGTTGGAGGTAATTTCCTAGCCGGTTTTGAAGGGTTAGCACCAATTGCATTCATTGCATTTCTCGTGTTGTTTGGTATACTTCAAGATCTCTCACGGAAACTTTCAGGAGAAGCGTTCAGAAGGATCATTGTCGTAGGATTTTTCTTCCTCGCGATAATACTCGGTGGACTCTTCCTTATTCTTGTAGCGACAGGTATTGTCGACAATATTGGGGATAAATTCATTTCAGTATTGCTTCCAACTTCAAGAAATGACCTGCCACTTATTGACTCCGTCAGTGAGCATTTACCGCTCGCTTGGGGTAGTCTCTATGCCAACCTATCTACACTAGTGTTCTTTATTCCTCTGGGTGTCTTCTTCGCCATAAAGAAACCCACAGAAAAGAATATTTTCATCCTGACTTTCGGATTGACCACTATATACTTCAGTGGTTCCATGGTGCGATTAATGCTCATCCTCGCTCCTTCTGCTGCAATTCTTACAGCATTAGCAATTGATAACCTCCTACTTCCGTTCGCATATGCCACACACGGAAGGGTAAAACTGACTAAGATCACAATGGAATTACCCTCAATTGGAGGGCAGAACGCATTCGGATCCTACGGAGTTGTATTTTTCCTGATGATCATTATGTTATCTGGTGGTGTTGCAGCTGCTGGAACCAGGTTCTCAACACCTGAAATAACCCCGGGTGGATCTCCCGAGGAGTCACTGCAGGATTGGCTTAATGCCTTTGAATGGATGAGAAAGAATACTGGGTATAAGAGCTATCTTGGTGAGAATAACGAAGGTCTAGTTAATGGTCAGCCTCCAGTTATGCTCTCATGGTGGGATTATGGATATTACATAACTACCGAGGGTGAAACAATCTCATTAGTGGATAATGCGACGTCTAATTCAACTCAGATTGGAGCCGTCGGTACTATGCTGATGTATAATACAACAGCTGCCCTACCACTGATGTACATGTACAATGTCAATCATGTTCTTGTAGTGCCTGCCGCAGGTCAACTCGGTCTTGGATCAGATATTGGTAAGTCAATCTGGATGATCAGGATCTCTGAGAGATACACACCTGAGTTCGGAATTGTCGAAGGAGATTATTTTGACACCAACCCTGGTGGCGGATATGTCGATAAATACTTTGACTCAGTCCTCTGGCAACTGATGTCGTACCATGCTCCTGATATGGGTGAAGACCCTGGAGGAACAGGTAGACCCCCATTCTGTACAGGTGGAGGATGTTCAGGCAGTGTACAAAATCTGGTACCTGATTTCAGATCAGAAGCAGTAGATTCTCTGGAATTCTTTCAAGAGGTCTATCGTTCAGATGGTATCATTCCATCTGCAGCTGGACTCTACCCTTTCATCAGAATCTTCGAGGTTCTCTATCCTGAAGACATTGAACAGAGAGTGAATGAGTTCCAAGAAACAATTGCACAAGCGAAAGCTAATCTAGATGCAGAGAACTCAGAAGATTGATCATAATCTAATCAACATCAAAATATCAATTCTACCAAGTACTGATTTACTAGTCTTCATTAACCACGAAAACATCATTAGCTTGTGCAATGCCCTAAATGTGGTCCAAGTAAGGATTACGATATACTGTTTCATTGCGATCAGTGTGAGTTGGGATACTGTCGGCCCCACACCACTGACCATGAACACATTGCAAAACCAATCATGAGTAATCCCTCGCAAGAAATCCTAGATCAATTCCGTAGAGCAGTGATGCAACAGACCCAGGTCAGAGAGCCAACTGATGAGGAATATGAAGGGTTTTTGAGAATGAATCCACGGATACTCACAACTGGTAGAGAGAGTTTAGATCTACTCTTGGGTATGGCACTGATTGCCTGGGTATTTGGGTTTCAACCTTTACGGTTAGGATTGAGAACGTGGCAATATGTGGTAGTTCTAACCATGATCATTGGACCTGCCTTTATTTTGCATGAGCTGGCTCACAAGTATATGGCAATCCGGTATGGCAAATACGCTAGATTTGCGCTTATCAGGCAGATGGCAGCGTTTACCTTTTTTGCAGGCCTGTTGGGAATACCGATAGCAGGACCAGGTGCCACAATGATACTCGGTAGATCCACAGAACGTGAAAGTGGAATATTTTCGGCTGCAGGACCTGCAACTAACTTTGTACTAGCATCTTTATCTTATATTCTATTCCTGACTGCACCTGCAATTGATATTCCAAGTATTAGCCAGA
Organism: Candidatus Kariarchaeota archaeon; assembly: GCA_016839545.1. Lineage (GTDB taxonomy): Archaea > Asgardarchaeota > Heimdallarchaeia > Heimdallarchaeales > Kariarchaeaceae > Kariarchaeum. Next base: position 3,785 of record JAEOUB010000415.1, read on the forward strand.
CTCTACCTTGGATATTTATTCTCTCAACTTTTATCAACGGTGTACTTGGAGTATTCAACTTGCTCCCTTTCGGGTCTCTTGACGGTGCCAAGATAATGAACTGGAATTTCAGATTATGGGTATTACTTATTGCGCTAAATGCACCGATGATCTACTTAAGTGCCCCACTTGTTCTTGGATGATCTGTTGATTTCACAGTACCCTGTACAGTTCCCAGTATTCCTTTACAATCAATGGTGTGACCTGGTTTACGAGATCCGTCCACTCGGGATGATCCCTGCATTTATCATCAGCCTGTTCCATCTCTGCCAGGCTTTCCCATTCCCTCTCGATAATAAGGGTGCCATATTCAGGTCCAGCTATGCTGAGATACCTTCTTTTGGGTGGAAAATCGAGTGATTTCTCAACTACATCAAATTTTCTATCTAACTCATTCAGTGCCTCAAGTTTGCCAGGTGCAATATACTGGACTAACCGCTGCATAATTCTGGGCATATTCATTATCCGATTTGATTTGATAATAACGGTATTCTTCCTTCTCAGAACAGAATCATAATTGAAAATATAAGAGCACCATGTGAAATGTATTCTCTCTTGACCCAGATGATCATCAGAGTTCAATGATAGAATGGCATATCTTATGCATCACCCTCGATCTCAAGAAGTGAAATTGCGATTGTCAGATACTTGGACTGCTCTTTCTATGGTAACTGTTCCAGGCCATTTTCAAGTAATAATCAGGCCGATTTCTTATCTGACAGCAGGCCAAAACTCCGTAGATTGTCTAAGTAGTCTGCGATCAGTTCTTTACTCCCTTCGTTCACAATCACCTTCCCTTTTTGAATGAAAAGTCCCAAATTATGATACAAGGGGCGAGTTGCAACTATTCTGCCATCTTTCAATATGACCTTCTGGTGGAAGAGTCCCTCGATTTTCTCATTGATCAGCAACGACAAAACTGTCATTTTCGCCGTGAACCAGACAGTATCTCCTTCTGCAATTATCTCCAAGATCTCATATTCTTTCTGTTCATGTTTCCGTTCCATTCTCATATATTGGATCATGTCTTCTGCACTCAGAACCCTACTGGAGATGTTGTATTCGGTGTTAAATTCAGGATCGGCTGCCACCTTCTCTGCGATGAGATCATTATTCCTTCCCCAAATCTTTCTATTGAAAT
>JAEOUB010000416.1 GCA_016839545.1 Candidatus Kariarchaeota archaeon
ACTCGCCATCAGAAAAGACCCATGGGCGTCCACCTCTCAGAATATTGTCAAGATAAGAATTACGGATGTAATTGTCGAATTCCTTACTGCCGGTTTTCAATGAAATACCCGTTCGTAATTCGGCGATAATCGCAGTGTTCTGACTAAATTGACTATCGAGTTCAAATGGTGTAATTAATCTGACATTTCGATTCAAATAGTCAATATTGTGTACTTGGCCCACAAGAGCATGAAGAGTATAACTATGATCAGGCTCTATCTCCACTGATTTTCCAAATAGCGCACTGGGTGTCCGATTGAATGTAACTTGCTTTCTCTCAACGATTTCAGCAATTGAGGATGAGATAAACTCGGTTGGTTCCTGAAAAGATAGATCTGATCCGAAAACCAGTTGAGGATCAACGATGGGTAAGAGGTGACCATCTTGATCAATACAGAGGTAAAAATTGCCTGAATTGATCGCCTTAACACTTTGCTCATCACTCATGCTCGCTTTGATCTTGTAAAAGGGAACCTGTTGCTCAATATTATTGACTTCCATCCAAGCCTGCGAAGTAAAACTCATGTTTTTGAGAGAAAACTCATCAACACCAAAAGGTGAGATCCTCGGAAGACCGTCGATGATTTCAACTCTTTGAGTCTTTTCAGAGGTATTCACAATCTCCACTTTTCTGATCAACGCTGGGAAGTCTTTTTCGACTGCAGTAACATATGAAACCTTGATCTCAATCCCCAATTCGCCATTTTTTTCAGATAGCTCAAGTGTTTCATAGGAAATATGCATCTCGTGGTGATGTTCAGACGCCTGTGAGAACGGTTCATAGATACCCTTCTCAGTCTTAATGAATGTTCTAAAACCGAGAATTGAGACATTTTGAAAAGATTGGTCTGCAGGGTAGAATTCCAGGATTGGATTATGTTTTCCACCCACTCCAAAGCTTGCGATCCCTTGACCTCGGTTCACATAGAAGGACCAGAGGGGGATGCCGTTTCTTCCTGATATCCCGGGAAGAAAACTGGCAAAAGGTACTGTTTTGTTATAATTCTGGATGATGAAGGTTCCATCCGGACTATAGGAATAATGGCTCATACTAACACCTTCATCGTTATTCTAGCGTTATCTCTATACTTATGTCATGGTTGGTTGCTAATTCGACTATCTCATCGTATTGTAAGGCGATTTTGATGTCGGCTTGCTGAGCATATGGTTTCCCATTAATGGTGTATGACGAGATAAGATACTCACCATAGTCTTTCTTACCTTCATTTACAAAGGATACACTAATTTCTAATCCACGGAAAGTGAGATTAACTTCAGCAATTCCATCTGCAAATTGGTCCTTCACAAGCTTAGGTTCAATATTGAGATCACCAAAATTACCCTGAATGCCATAAACTTGCGTACACATCAAATATACAAGCCAGCTAGCAGACCCTGTGAGATATGAATACATCCCTCTTCCTTGTTCATTGATGTACTCGGGTAAATTGGGATATATCAATGACTTTTCTGTCTTCTGAAGGTGGTTAAAGATGGCATCAATAATTTTGTAGCCTTCATGTGCCCTCCTGTTCTCATACAGAGCATAAGCATACATAATAGACATGTGGGAGAACATCGCTCCGTTTTCTTTGTGACCATAAGCAAATCCAAATGCACGACCGAGATTCAGTTTTACCTCTTTGAAATCTGTATTAAGTCGAGGTCCTCCAATTGATTTGTCAAATAGGTATCGATCAACTGACTGAATGAGATTGGGGACATGTTCTTCTGGAACGATCTGATTCAGTAAAGGGAACGTCTGTCCAGTTAGGGTCATTCTGATCCCATTGGCGTGTTCTCCTTCAACCTTGTCACCAAAATTGTCATAATATCCGTTATACCAGTGATGTCCATTGACCTCAACCACTTCATGGTTGTTGAGGTGATCAATCATATGCTCTGCAAACCGGTCAAGATAATCTGCCAAAACAGCAACGTCAAAGTCACTGAAATCTCCCGATACCGTGTCTCCGACTACATCAAAATAATGATTCAGCATATGCTGTTTGTCATTGGGATTATCAAAGTCCAAATCCTCATCAATTAACAAGAGGATCTCCTGTGTCAATGAGATCGTCGTTTTATTCAAGTCCTTCTTGATTCGACGTAACAACACTGCCAATTCCCGTAGGTTGGATGCGAAAAACGATGTGAATGCAACGCTCTCTCCATATTCTCTTGCCATGTCCAGTGCATCATTCCAATCACCCCCTTCCAAGAGGATATTGTTGTTCATACCCACATTAAGACAGGATGTCAGGTTTTGAATTAGGAGGTGTTCGATGATAGTTGCAAAGTGTACCTTCCCCTCTGAAGTCTTCAATCTTGTACCCAAAGATGGTACAAAGCTTCGATTTACCTCTTTACATCGATGTGAGAATTGATCATTGAAGTATGCCTGTTCTTCCAACAGGATCTTCAAATCTCCGGTCTGATGGATATAGAATTTCGTAGTGTATAATGGCCACACACCATGATCCATCCATACTCTAGGGATGTTATTTCTATCTGCCTTGAATTCTCCAGGATTGTTTCCAATGATGGTGGCATTACTTCCATCCATCCGTACTCCTGCGAAATTGGAGATTAACATGTCTTTAACCTCCCTTCTTTCAATTAGAATTAGTGATAAAATGTCCTGCCAGAGATCTCTCCATCCTCTTCCTCCTCTTCCATAATCATGATGAGGAAGGAATGAATTACCATATATTCTCCGCAAAACTGGTTGCAGGGTCACCCATCGGATCCAGCGATTGAAGGTCTCTGACCCGGTGTGGAATCTTAAATCACTGACTTTTTTCAACCAGTGATCTTTGGTCATTTGCAGTAGCCTGCTAAAATTATCTTCTCCAAGAAATCGACTGCTATCGATGATTGTATTGTCTATACCCATGACGACATAGTATGAGGTTGACTCATGGGGGCTGAGAGTTGTTGATTCGAATCTCATCCCTGCAAATGCATGTCGACCATGTATGTCTTTATCGTCACAGGAAGGCTCAGAGGCAAGAATAACATAATCTGGCCAGTCTAACTGTCCCTGACCAATGAAGTCGTCCATTACAGGTATTTGCTTGACTGGTGCATGCCCATTGATGTCAGACCCATAAATTTGGTAGATTAGGTGGTTATGGACATGTCCTCTCTCGTCAAATGATAATGTTGGATGCACTCTGACTCCAAATTCTGCCAGCTCAATTCT
>JAEOUB010000417.1 GCA_016839545.1 Candidatus Kariarchaeota archaeon
ATGTGAATTGGGTCCAGAGCCACCATACAATCCAGAAAATAATGGCTGCCTTGTAGACGGTAAGCAGGTCGAAGTGGCCATGGAGTAGCTCAACGGTCTGCACTATTGAGAAGACGAAGATGATATCAAAGAACAGCTCAGAGAAATGAGCAGGTTGATCGGGGGGTGAGGGGTTAATTAAAGCCAATGTAACTCATGTTTTGAAATTCTACTAAAATGTTCGGATGGCGGAAGGTTACATGCCATAATGCCAAGAAACACCTATTGTAACATGGCTAAGAGAGATATTCTAGATATAATATACTATGTAGGGCAAACTGGATTTGATCTAACTCTCTGAAGATTTACGACTCCATATCATCCCCACGATTTCTACATCACCGTACTCGATCCAGCTCTCTCCTGTTAATACAAACCCGTTCTTCTTGTAAAACTCAACAGGACTTCGATAAGGTAGACCATCTCTTCGTTTGTACCCTTCAATAGGTACCATGACTCCACGAAGCTCATCTTCGAGTTTCTTGGCTTCAGTCAGGAGTCTGGTACCAATCCCCCTTCCGTGATCCTTGTCATCCACGAGCATGTTGAAGTGATGTTTCGATGTATCTTTAATGGGTGTCAGCTGTAACCACCCCACAAGTCGATCACCGTCTAAAGCTAGGATCAGGCGGATTCTTTCGTTTTCTGTGAACCGTTTCATCAAGACTTTTGGAGTTCTATTGGTAGTGAAATCAGGATATACTCTGAAGTTGATTTCAACATACTGATGGAGAAGATTGTATGGGACCTCCTTGGCAGGTAGAACTCTGTATGAGACCATGAAACCCCTCTAAAAGTCGACCATGACTCCCATGTTCTGTTTTTGTGCCTCTTCAAGGACATGTTGTGCGGTCACAATATCCTGAATTCCCACACCCAGTGACTTGTACACGGTGATTTCATCATTGTATGTCCGACCGGAATGTTCACCTGTGATCAGTGCTCCAAGTTCTGTTACTGTAGGTAATTTCTTGATCAGTCCTTCTTTGAGAGGTATCACCAGAGCACCTGACTCGTTTGCCACAGACTCATAGACATCAGTGAACCAGGTGGCTCCCTGTACAAACCCGGATTCAAGTTCCCTGGTCGTACTTGATGAAGCTCCCACGGCATTAATGTGTGATCCCTTTTCCACCATGTTCAGATCAAACAGTGGTGTGGCTGACGCCGTTAGTGTACAGATAATATCAGATTGCAAAGCACCTTCAATATCTCGCACTGCACGGATCTTGTACTGGTCTGCATAGTCCTGCATGAACCGCTTGGCATTGCCATTTGCACGGCTCCAAACAATTACCTCGTCCAGTTCCCTGACCTGAGAGATTGCTGCAAGATGGCTGTGGGCCTGCACTCCTGATCCAATCAGTGACAGAGAGGTGCTGTCCTCTCGTGACAGATACCTGGTTGCCACAGCAGAGGCAGCAGCCGTCCGCATAGCTGTGATCTCAGCACCATCTACGACTGCCATCAGCACGCCTGTCTGGGGGTCAATCAGGATAATTGCTCCTTGGTGACTCTCCAGCCCCAAATTATGATTGTCATGAAAAACTGAAACTGCTTTCATGCCGTAAATCTCTGGATTTGACAGGTATGCCGGCATAGTTGCCAGCAGGCCTTTTGATCCCTCTGGAAATATTCCTGTACGTAGTGGCTGGAAACCCTTCCCTGTTTGCAGTCTCCGGTGTGCATCCTCAACCAGTTCAATACAAGTGTTCATGTCAAGTAGTTTCTTTACCTCTTGGCGAGTTATGACTCGAAATGCCACGGATTGAGTTCTCTTATCTTCTTCAAAAACCTCTCGGGGTTAGAATTTGTCCCTCCTGATTGGTGTTTGATTCTCATCAGACCTTTATCGGCATAAAATAGATACTTGCATTGAGTTGCGTTCCGAGGGTACAATTTTCCGTACAAAGAATAAAATAGGGTGAGTGATTTAAGTTATAGGCAAACCAATGGTCCACTCTAGCTTGCTACCCAGTATTGTAATAACCGCAATCCTGTTGGTCCCAGGGTCCATAGAGTTGTACTATTATTTCAAAACCCGTCTCTTTGACTACCTTCTCCTATCGGGAGTGTATCTCTCAACAATCTTCCTCTTCGTGGCAAATATCATGATTATCAATGAATCACACGGTGGGTATCTGTTTCCGCTGAAATCTCAATTCATAGCCACTCATGTTACCTATTTTCTGATGCTTATCCACGTCAACAGGATTCGAAACTCCACCAAATCAAAAGTTCTTCTTGTTATAGGATCCCTGTGGTTTGTTACACTCATGTTTCTAACGCTTTCATGGGAGCTTACTATCCAACCAGATAGTATCAACCTGCTCGGTATAAAACTGGGTATTGGCTACGAGGGAGTTCATCCTCAGGGTGCAAGTTACTATCTCGGGTCTCTCCTCCTCTACAGTTCATCCTTCCGCTTACTGGGTGATCTCTTCGGTATCTTCGTCTTTGGATACATGTTCTACACCTACTATCTTATCACACCACTGATCCAGTATTATCGAATAATACAGGCACGACGCTTGTGGTTAGTTGCAATCTCTTTGTTTCTAGGTTCATTATTCCTCTCATTACCCGGGATTTATGTCACTTTGGGGGCTCTATTGCCTACCATCCTTCTGATGTTTGCTTTCATGATTCTGACATACGTTGCAGTGTTTATTCCCGAGGCCCTTATCATGTCAGAGGTCCTGATATTCCGGATGCATCGCCTCTATGATCTATTGGATGAGAATGAAGATGGCAGTGTAAATATTCCAGTCTACAATATTGCAGGTATTCTCTCCTACTTGGCCAGTCTGCCCCAGGATCTGTTCACCAAGGAACTGGATGAAGTTCCGGTCAGCGATGATTGAAATCACAATGTGCTGATGTATTCAACCATTTTCTCAATTGCTGCCGTGTATCCTCTCATTGCACCATACTGCTTTGCCTGTTCAAACATGGCATCACTCTTGTAACTCATAGTAATTGAGATCTCAGTTCCTCCATCTGCATCTTTCAGGTCAACTTCGGTGGTGAACCACTGCTCGTCTGGATCACTCTCACTCCGTGCTGAGTCAAAGACCAGACGCTTCCCATCGATAATTTCGGTAAAAATGTGAAATGCATCAAATGAGTTGCCATTGGGCATGTTCATTGTGTAGATCCATTTTCCGCCTATTTCGACGTCCATAACACTTGTCTGTGTTGTGCAACCCTTGGGTCCGTACCACTTGTCGATATGACCTGGGTCAGTGAACATCTGGTAGACCAGTTCTCGGGGTGCATTAAGTATTCGTGTGGCAATCAGTGCTCGGGCGGCACTGTCTTCTGTGATTTGCATGGATGGTGTTGTCATACTTGCTTCTTATCTCCTTTGTTGTTGGTTTTTTGGTCATTCTGAATCTTATCAAGGTAGCCCTCAAGGCTATCTAGCTGCTCTTTCCAGATTTCACGATAATCCTCAATCCAAGATGATACCGTTGCAAGTG
>JAEOUB010000418.1 GCA_016839545.1 Candidatus Kariarchaeota archaeon
AGTATCGTTGGCAGTGAAAATAGAATTGAAGAACAAATTGTACGTTACATCTGGATTGTCAACAGCCCAAACGGTATATTTTGGAACGTTACCATTTCCTGTTACTTTGATATGGACGAGATCGTTCTCAAAATCAAAATTACCATCTTGATCTACTGAGATTTGAGCCTGACCTGCAGATCCTAAAATCAAAATAGCGCAGAGCAGGATTACCGGGGAATATTTCAGAAATCTCATTTTCTGAAGGATATGGAGATCATGGATATTTAAACATTTATGAGAAAGCAGGTACATTGTTCGAGGTTCTATTTATTGTAGGGAGGTCGATCTAGTTGAAAATATCTTACCCTTTACAAAAGACTCTGAAAATGAAGTGATATGGAATACACAATTGAAGGTGACAGGATTATTGTCAGAATTGACAGAGATGAGGAGATACTTGAAAGCCTGAAAAACATCTGTAGTGAACAAAATATCAAGTCAGGTCAAATCATGGGAATCGGTGCTACTAAGAGGGTAACCCTCAGATATCTCGATCAACCACTTAAAACGTTTAACGAGCACATTGTCGATGAGGGATGTGAAATCGCCAGTTTCATTGGCAATATCAGTCAATTCGAGGATGATGTATACCTGCACTGCCACATCGTGCTAGGAAGATCAGATTTCTCAACTCTATCAGGACATTGTCATGAGGCAGTTGTTGGAGCAACCTTTGAAGGAGTGATTTTTAAAGGAACATCAGATGTCAGTCGCGTTTTCTCTGAGGAAATCGGTTTGAATCTCTACAAGTTTTGAGGCCGAAGAGAAAAAATGGTGCGCCAGCCGGGAATTGAACCCGGATCACCAGCTGCCTTCTGAGACAATGATCTCATTGGAAGGCTGAAATGCTAGCCATTACACCACTGGCGCAAAGGATGACTCAAAGAGTACATCCAAACTTCCTTCAACCTTCGCTATAAAGAAATTTTTGGTAGATTTCTGTTTATTCCCGGTATAGATTCATCGGAAATCCGTCTGACGACCCCTAGATTATTAATTAACATGAAGACAAGAGAAGTATGTCTCAGTTCAAAGGAGATTCAAGTGATTCATTCAGCTTTCTGGCAGTATTAGGACACCTATTGATCGCACTTGGGGTCATTGCAACCTGTGTCGGTCTCTTCTACAACATGTTCGGAGGAGATATGGAACTTGTAGGTCTGATTGTTGGTGCCGGTGGTGGAGGAGTTGTGGCAGGAATCGGGTTGAGTTTTATCAACGTACTATTCAACTAAAATCATATCACAACTCACGCAACAGTAATTAGGTAGAAAACAGGATATACCCTATGACATCCTACAGGATAACTGATGAGGAACATGACAAGATCCAACAGATCTTTGTCCATGCCCGTAATCGGAACCTCCTGTGGCGTTATGAGATACTAGAGGCAAATGGTCTGGAAGCAACAGACTGGGTAAAACGGATGGAGGATGACATATTCTGGGATCTATCTGAGATAAATCCAGATCTGGAATGTACAAAATCATTGAAAATCACCAACCTACCTCTACAAACATTACCAGCTGAAATGTCGACTCGAATACAGTCTTACATTGTTGATTTTTCTAACAATGACCTTAATCATGTACCAGCTGGCTTTTTCTCGAATACTCCGAATGTTAGAATATTGAGATTTGCAAATAATCAACTGACAGAACTACCATGGCAGGAATTAAGTCAGTTAACCTACCTCAAAGTGATTGATCTCAGAAACAATCCCTGGGATAAGACCTTCTTGGAAAAATTCCACAGCTATCTCCGTATGTTCCATCCACATTTACAGAGATTGTTCATCTAACGGAGAAGAAAAAACGGGACAATCTCAAAAGTTCCGGGTGGGGTTTTTATTTGATACGTATCTCTCTTAGATATGGACCTGAATAGTATAATCAATACTGCTTCAAGGCTATACAACAAGATTCTGATGCTAGCTCTCGGTATCGTGATTTTCAGTCTCTTTCTCATTGCTGCCGGTGATCCCGCAAGCTTCAATCTGGAAAGCACGCTCGGACGGAGTCTGTTGATAGCATGGGGTTTGTTCACATTGATTTCCTTGTTCTATACCGTGAATGGAATACTACTGAATACCAATTTCAACAAATCAGTCAAGAGACAAAGGCAAAAAGGGAAGCCCGTGGAGGGTATCAGAGGTTTTGAAGATTTCAAAAAATCACTCAAGGGAGCAAGG
>JAEOUB010000419.1 GCA_016839545.1 Candidatus Kariarchaeota archaeon
ACCACGGTGTGATCTTCCTATAGAACCAGATCCGAACCCTCCTAATGGAGCACCATTATATGTTCCATCATTTATTAGACGTTCAGGTTCAACATGCGGTTTACCAGCTTGGTAATACTTTCCAATGGGGTAACTCCATGCTGACTCTGGAATACCAAAATCATATTCGAACTCATCAGGTGGCTCTGGCGTGCGAGTGAGAAACATGTATACTCCAACTGTCGAAAGCACCAAGACTGCCACAACAAGTACTGCCGCAATTTTTTTATCTATCATAAATATCAGGGAGTCCCTACGTGATAAAATATAGGGAAATTTAAAAGAGAAGGTTTACCAAGTAAACAGTTGAGATCTTTGATCTGTGAACAGACCATAAGTCTAAATTCCCGGATAATAGGGCAGATAATTCCCTCGACAACTCAAATCAAATTCATAAAAACCGCCAAATCGAATTAATTGGCTCAATCATGAAAAATTTGATTAATAGTTGAAATATCTCAACTCGTGGAAGAAGTTCTCCAACGGTTTGGCTATGAGATTATGGAACGAACCACGGACGATCGAGGCTTCTTCAAAGAGATCCGAGCCAAGAAAATTGGAGATGAAATATATTTCATACTTGAAAGGTTAGACGAGCAGTTTGTCAACAATTATATGTGCAGAGCAAAGATGATAGGAAGGTCAACAATTAGCACCAAATTCGCTATAGAGCAAAAAAATGCACCCTATGGAACTGCAATTCGTAATAGTGGGATATTGGATGATTATGCCATCACCGCCGCAAACGAGATGGAAATATCGGATTTCTTGGAACATGATCTCATATTCCCATTATTTGAGGATCTGATCGGTAACGCCATCGATAACAGGGTAGAGGTCAATGCTACCAATGGGAATTTCCTGATCAGGCTGAAGACACAGTGTGATTTTCAACTTGCTCTACGATCAATACCGACGATGGAATCCTTGACCTGGATATTTCAGAGTTCAGATACGTTGGAACTGCTCATTTCAGGAGTGGGAAAATACAGTTGTAATAACTGTAACGAGGAAGTGACCCTGGAAGATACCTCATGTCCCAATTGTGGCAGACCAACTCCACGATGCACCATCTGTATACGAGATCCCATAGAGGGAGAAATAATAGTCCAGATGAATTGCTGTTCAACTTATGTCCATCAGCAGGAACTGCGATCATGGTTAGAGATAAAACAAACCTGCCCCTATTGTAAAACTGAGAATCCGTCTGTGATGTCTGTCAGCTAGATATACATACCCTGTGGTACGCTGGGTCCTTGACCCTTGACATCCTGCTTGATACCCATGAGTGACTTGCGTATCTGTGCCTCAACCATCTCTGCCTCTTGAAGTAGTGGCTCAAAATCGATATCGATCTTGGGTACCAGTTTATTCAGTACAGACAGAACTGCCACTGCGGAACGTGAGTCAGGGAACTGTTGATGTGCATCTGAGAGAAGAGAGATGACAGGAAATTGCTGAATGTATCCCTTTGAGAGGAGAATGCCTGAAAGACCACCGACCATTCCATTCTCAAGATGGACGGTACCCATCTCAGCTAGGAATTCGTGACCTGATTGTGTTGTAGATACATGTGAGACCTTGATATTGCGACCCATGAGGTCCGCATTCTCTCGATTTATCCCCTCTACTGTTACCAGAGCCCGTGTGTGGTTAAACTGTGCCCACTCGATGAGCCGATCTGCAAGGGGAAACATAACTTCCCTATCTAGAGGAAGATCTGATGCTATGACCACAATCTGATCAAACACGGTATCTGGATCATCTTTGTATTCTCCTGAGTAGATACGTACTGGAGGAAGTGGCAATCCCTTGTGGACAACTGCTGTTGGGTAGAAACTGTCTGAGAGAAAGGCTCCAACGAGCTTGAGATCAAGATGATCGATCAGGTAGTTTCCCACGATTGAACTCACCATTCCAACTGTGGGGTGAGTTATTATCAAAAGCACATCATTGAATTTTACCTCTCCGTTGAAGTAATGTATGTCTATATTTGGATGACCTGCCATAGATGTATTTGGCAAGCAGGGTTGAAAAAGACTGAGTGACAAATCTATGATTTTTCTACTATTCTACACGAGGAATGATCATCCATCAGTTTGTGAAAAGGTGCGAACTATTATCTGTAAAGACCTATCACACGATATATGAGCCGATCAGGGAGGGTTATCCACCCAGGTACCGCCATCATTCTCATCGGGTTGGCAGTTGCTCTGTATCTCTACCTTGCAGGACCTTACCTGTTCAGAATACAGGTAAACAACCGCGATCTGAGAACGCTGATCTACCTGTTTCTAGCATTCCCTATTCCTTTGCTTATCACCGGGGCCATTGCGGGAAGACGGTACGGACAGCCACATTATGACAAAATACGGGAGGATGTGATTGTCATTATTTTCTGCCTTGCAGTTGTAATGCTCTATGCGATAGTACAAGCCTCACCTGGAGATCTGCTTCCTGTTTTACTCAAAGGTGGACTCTTTGTTCTACTCCTGGTAGTTATTGTCTATGGATCAATCAATCAAGCTTACACCCGTGCTCAAATACCCGAGGTTCGCTAATTTCTTAATTGACAAAACCAAGTGGAAACTATGGCTGAGGATGATCATGAAGAGAAGGGACTTGTGGATGTCGAGGAGCTTTTCAGAAAGAAAGCACTTGCAGACACCTCTCTGGCAGATCTGGCAATTCAGTCACTTGAACCCTACCTTGATCAACTAGAGAACAGGGGTAGAGTATTCTCCATGGGCAATGCAGTCACCAAGGGAGGCAAGTTCAAAGGTAGTGTGAGGAGTATGGGAAATTTCTCCTCAAAGGGAGTGACGGTGGTGGATAATCTGTCAACCATGGGCAATGCAAGTGTCGGGGATCTCATAGTGGTCAAGAACTCAACCTTGATGGCAGGAAACTCAACAGTGAAGGCCAATGCAATTTTTGCTGGAAAAACAACAATAGCTGGAAATTCTAAGTTCACCGAAAATATCATCTCTTCCACCTCACTACGTATAGATGGCAACATCACCATAAAAAAGCAGGTTATCACAGATGGAAGCCTGCATTTGGGTGGAAAAGTACGGATACAGCAAATACAGACTCTTGATAGCATATTTGTCCGTGGTAAGATCTTCATAGAGGGAATGGTCAAAGCCAAGAAATTCTTGCTAACAAAAGGTGCTGGGAGCATTGGTAATGACCTGATCGCACGAGAGGTGGGAATAGGCCGCGATAGGCACCTGAAGAGACATTTACGTAACTTCGAGTACCATCTGAATCTGGCAAATCCTGTCAACCTGGCAAAATTCACCGGAGGAGTACTTGCCAATGCCCTGTTTGATCGCAGAAAGCACGAGGACCCATTTGAGGTGCAGGGTGATGTCATTGCCCATGATATTTTCCTGGAGAATGTGGTCATTCATGGAGATCTCAATGCGAAACGAGTGACCATAGGTGACAATGTGGAAATCAAGGGGAGGATTGAGTACTCAGAGAGCCTAGAAGTACTGACAGATGCATCCTATGAGAGTGTCCAGATTGGAGCAGAAGAGCTCAATTACCTTGGACCGGGATACGATGAGGAAGATATCTCCGGACAGTTGGATGAGAAATAGGTAAGAATTACGTACATTGGAAAAGAGCAGGTAATGGCGGAAAGCAAGCTACCTTTTATACACTAGCAATGAGAATTACATTCAGAAATGGCGCAAGAACTTGTCTTTGACGATACACAAATCGAGGCTGAAGCTCGCCGACTGTATGATAGTCTG
>JAEOUB010000420.1 GCA_016839545.1 Candidatus Kariarchaeota archaeon
GATGGCAAAACACTTCAATAAGTGGACTTCACTCCAGCTATGGAATTGCTGGCTTACCCCGAGCTGGGACTCTATGCCCGACAGTTCGAGCAGGGAGCTCGTGCTGCGGCAGACCAGGGAGGGATCACTGTTGTGATTGACGTCTTCCGGGCATCCAATACCCTTCTGGAACTGGAAGAGGGAGGAGCACAGATAACACCGGTGATGACTGTCGAGGAAGCCAGAGGACCTGCATATGCAGATCATGTCCGGGTAGGAGAGCAGTCAGGAGTCCAACTAGACGATTTTGATTTCGATAATTCACCTGTGACCATTTATGCCAACAGAGCTTCCTTCGCAGGGAAGAAAGTGGTTGTCCGCACCACCAATGGCACAAGGGGAATATTGGCAGCTGTTGGCAGCTCTCAGATTATTGTGGGCAGCTTTCGCAATTTCTCTGCTGTTGTCGATCATGTGCTTGAGGCAGAGCGACCCGTCTCCTTCATCGGTATGGGTACACTGGAGATGTCCCGTATCGAGGATGCTTACTGTGCCCAGATGTTTGTGATCTCACTGTTAGAGAAGATACAACAAACAGAGGAAGTGGAACAGCTGACAACACAGGGGAGGAACCCCTTTGCAAGGGACTGGCGTCAGGAGATCATGGATGAGCGGAGTGATAATCCCTACGTTCTAGAGGATTATCGCTTCTCCTTGCAGCTGGATGAGTCCAGGATTGTTCCTGTCTACAATCAAAACACAGGCATACTGGAGTACTGACATGGAATTCAACGAAATTCTCGGCCTCTTTGATATTCAGCGGGTATTTGTCGTGGGTAATCAGATACTGGGACAGCGAGGTCAACTTTTCCAGCTGAGCTCGGCAGTGGCATATCTCTACGAGCATACCCGGGGAGATGGACGTGCCTGGCTCATAATTAACGATCGGGAGTATGAGCTGGATAAGATACAACTGGCAAAAATACGATCTCTCCTCCGACTGACGGATATTAAACCTGTAAGGTTACAACGTCGTGATTTCTGGATGTACTCCCAAGAGGTGGAGGTTGCCATACATGACCTGATTGAGAAATATCCCCACCTACAGAAGGGATCCGCTCATCTTGCATTTGCACCACGTAACTATACCCGGTTTTCGGAAAATTTGGTGTTTGATTTTGACTATATTTACGATGATGAGCAGCTTTGTGAGGCCATTGCCTCGTTTGATTTGCAGTATGACCAGTGGAAACGTGAACAACCCGATCTTTACCTGCCTGACCTGATCACTGATGATATACTCTACCGCTATTTGCTCAATCTGACTCAGGAATTGCAGTATTCCATCAATGGTCGGATCTCACTGCCAGATCTCATTCGTCACATATTCAATTATGCCTTCACTCTGCAGGGTAAGGATCTAGTTCTTGATATGGGCCCCAACGTCTTGCAACTAAGAAAATCCACCGTTGATATGGATATGTTTGACAAGAAACGGAATGTAGACCTTGATAATGCAACTGTGTTCCGATTGAATTACTCATCACTTACTGCAATGCTCAGATCTCACCGAGAAGGAGATCATTGATATATTCTCCACGACGGAGCATAGAGGCTCGTCCTGTATCCTTGAGCTGTTTGTCCTCAGCAGAGATACCCTCATCTCTGAGTTCTGCAATCAGGGCATCACGGCTAATGATGTTGGAATATGAATCAGACAGCACAAACTTGACATCATCAATATCGCTATTGTGAATGTAGCTTGTCAGCCAGTCTTTCGCTCCCTGTCGTTTCCAGAAGGTCTGGATCTTGGTGTTCTCAAATTTGTCTGCCTGCTTGATCTCGTAGTTACGGACGGGCTCATTGTACCTCATCAACCCGTAGAGAGCAGAGAGGATGACCATATCGACATCAGAGGAGCCATCGAGTGCCTGCCAGGCGGCATCTGTGATCTTGGAATAGGTTCGTCCAGTATAGCGAATGTATCCGGGAAGATACTCCTCGGGCTCTATTTTTACGCTTCCAACCTCGATGTCTGTACCCATCTTGAACTTGAGTGTGGATGCCAGGTGGAGCCGAGAATCCCTCAGTTGCTGTTTAAACTCGGTATCCAGCTTATCAGCAAAGCTGTGACTGCCAAAGGCATAGGGTTTATCTGTGAACTCACATTTGCTTTTTGATGATGCGGTAACAATCAGAGTAGTCATATACAGACCTTGAACTTCCTTATTATTAGGGTTTGTAGTAATGGTAATTATCAGTCGGCATTGAGAGAAGGTCGCTTGAGATGAAACTCGGTGTTGTCCTGATAGTATTTTGCAAACCGGAGCAATTGGGCCTCCTTGAAGAGATTGCCGATAAAAGTGAGTGACGTTGGCAGGCCATTGTCCCGAAAACCGTTGGGCAACACCACTGCGGGATGACCTGTAAGATTGGTCAGGTAGAGATGCTGGGAGAACGAGGGGGCCACATACAGGTCAATATCCTTGAGAATAGAGTCCATCTCATCCATGATCAACCTCCGGAGCCGATTGGCCTTGATATATTCCACAGCTGGGATAAACCGTGCCTGTCGAAAAATATTGGGCCATGCATCTGGAGTCTGTCGTACCAGCTGTGCTTCCTTGCCCGTCCGGGTCATCTCATCAAATGCAGCACCCACCTCTGCAAAGAGGATCAGTGTCAATTCTCGTAATGGATAGTCAGGAATGGAGATCTCTTTCAGCTCAATTCCTAGCTGGCGTATCTTGTCCAGAGCCGCCAGACTCTGCTTCTTGGTGAGCTCATCATCAATTGCCTCGAAAGCTGCGGGATCATATGCCACCCGGAGCTTGTTAATATCGGTCTCATAATTCCATTTGAATGGCTTTGAGATAACACTGGGATCGCGACCATCAGCACCGTAGATGGTATCAAACACGATGGCACAATCCTCCACGTAGCGACAGATGGGTCCCACCTTGTCCATGGTCCATGACAGTGCCAGTGCACCATACCGAGAGATACGACCGAATGTGGGTCGCAGACCGGTGGCTCCACAGGCAGTTGAAGGTGAGGTGATACTTCCCAGGGTCTCGGTACCGATGGTAAAACCCACCAACCCGGCAGTGACTGCTGATGCAGAACCTGCTGATGAACCTGAGGAACCCTGTTCTGGATTGTGTGGTGATTTGGTCTTGCCACCAAACCAGACATCACCCATGGCAAGGGCACCAAGAGATAACTTGGCCAGCATGACTGCACCTGCATCATCCAGTTTCTTGATCACTGTTGCAGTGGTTTCGATCACCTGGTCTTTGTAAGGCTCTGCCCCCCAGGTAGTCCTGTATTTGGGATGTGCA
The DNA here is from genome assembly GCA_016839545.1 of Candidatus Kariarchaeota archaeon. Taxonomy (GTDB): domain Archaea; phylum Asgardarchaeota; class Heimdallarchaeia; order Heimdallarchaeales; family Kariarchaeaceae; genus Kariarchaeum. Next base: position 3,321 of record JAEOUB010000420.1, read on the forward strand.
AACAGGTCCTTGATACCGTAGGGAATACCATGGAGTAAACTACGGACATATCCCTCGTCCAGCTCTTTATCTGCCTGTGCTGCCTGCTCCATTGCAAGGTCATCAGTGAAGGTGATCACACATTCCAGCAAGGGATTGTAGGTCTTCAGGCGGTCAAGATAGATCTGCGTTAGCTCAACACTGGTGATCTTGCGAGATTGCAGCAGGTGTGCCAGTGCGGTGATAGGCAGAAATACCAGCTCCTCATCAGAGGGCCTATCCATCTCCACAGGAGTGGTCTGTGGCGGATAATCAGGGCTGAAGAAATAGGGAGGCGATGGCCGGGGATCAAAGGTAATTGCAGGTGTTACACTATTATCCAGGTGAATGGCATTGAATGCCTCATACCTCTTTATGAAATCAGCCAGACCTTCTAGCAGCATCTCCCTATTCTCGTCTGAGAACTCCAATCCAAAGAGTCTCTCCGCGGCGGAGATATCATCTTTGGTAAAGGGAGGATCCTGCTCGTCCATAGCACCCACATTCCAATCTCCAATAAGACTCTAACGCTTACCTGTTGGTAGATGATGACAAATTTGGCAAATCTTGTCCAGCATCTCTGATGCAGAAGGTAGGGATATATCCCCCCTGTCAGTGAGAGCCCTATGGAAGACCCTGTACAGCAAGACATGATCGAGTTTCTGGGAAAACTGGTGGCCATGCCATCCATCTCCGCAGAATCAGATCGAGCACCTGACAGCCTGAAAACTGCTGAATTCATCAGAGATGCCTATGCCAATCTCGGTTTTGAGATCAAGATCGTTGACAACGCGATGGCCGGTAAGAACCCCCTGATCATGGGGAAACTGGGGAATGATGCCTCCAAGAAGACGCTGATGTACTACTCGCACTACGACGTCCAGCCGGCCTCCTACTCAGATGGATGGAGCACCGAGCCTTTTGAGATGACGCCACAGGATGATGGCTATCTCTACGGTCGTGGTACCAATGATGACAAGGGACCGATTGTTGCCACCTACTATGCCATCAAGAAATTGCTAGATGAAGGTGGTGTCTCAAGTTTGCCTGTCAACCTTGCCATACTGTACGAGGGAGAGGAGGAGAGTTCCTCTGGTGGGTTCGAAGATACCGTGCAACAACACCGTGATTTCTATGATACCATTGATGGCATCATGATCCTTGATACCAGCTGGTTCTCCGATCACAGGCCCAGTGTGGACTACGGTTTTCGGGGGATGAGCTATATGGCAATTGAGATCCGAGGTCCCAAGAAGGATCAGCATTCAGGGCTGGTCGGAGGTACCATCAGAGAGCCCATGACAGATCTGTCTCACATCTTCTCCAAGCTTATCACACTTGAGGGTAAGGTACTGGTTGACGGTTTTTACGACGATGTACTGCCACTTGAGGCCAAGGAACAGGCACTGTACGACGACATCGAGTTTGACCTGCAGGGCTACAAGGACTACCTGGGCAGAGACTCATTACTCCATGATGATGCCACCACCACTCTGATGAATATGTGGAGAAATCCAGCACTCTCCATTCATGGTATCGAGGGTGCATTTTACGGCCCCGGTGGCAAAACCGTGGTCCCCGGAAAGGTCATCGGCAAGGTATCCATGCGACTGGTACCCAACCAGGATCCTGTGAAGATTGCAGAGCTCTTCACCAAATATGTGGAAAAAGTGTTTGCCGAGATGAAGTCGCCCAATGAACTGATAGTCCATACGCACGGAACCGGCGACTGGTGGTACGGCCAGATCGATAACTTCCTGTTTGAATCGGCCAAAACCGCAATCGAGGACTACTGGGATATGACGCCCAATTATGCCCGATCCGGTGGTTCGATCCCAATTATTCCGTTTATGGAGAAGCTGTTTTCGGCCCCAGCAATTGGTATGGGTACAGGTCAATCCAGCGATGGTGCCCACTCTCAGAATGAGCGTATCAGGGTGAAGAACCTGGTGGGTGCAAAAGAAGTGCTCTACAGGATTATGAAACTCATTGGAAACTGACGTCATTCCTCATGATCCAATGGTGACCCGTCCAATGTGGACAGATTGACATAATTCTTCTCCTCAATCTCCTTTTCCTCTGTATTGAACAGCAGGTTATCCAGTCGACCACTCAGGGCATATCCAAAGGGAAAGCCGATAGTTATGGCTATGGGAATACCCAGAAACAGGTTGCTCGAGATAAGAGAGGCTGGTATGAAGGTCAGAATATACAATGGAGAGATCCGGGTCACCTGTATACTGAAGAAATAGACCAGGTAGGCAGACAGCAGTGTGATTACATACTGAATGACTGCATCAGTCCTAAAACTGGTGATCCCACCTACAAAGCCGAAGACAAAGCCCCATACAGTTGAGACAGTGATCATGAGGATCGATCCCACAATGAGTACCCACAGAGAGTACTCAAAAATAGGTACCCTGTATAGCCAGAGGTTGAAAAGCATCGAGAGGGGTAGTCCGACTGCAATGACTATGATCCAATCACGTTTGTTCTTGTAAATCTCGCTCCAATCGACATGGACATTTCTGAAAGTGATTGACACAGATGGTTCTTGTAAATTCGGTATTAATGACTTCTTCTTTAGGGATATCCAAGGTCAGTGCCACGAGGTTCTTTACTACCCAATCTCAGTGGCATGTATGGACTCAGAGCTCTTGGAGGCGGCAAAACAGCAACTGAGTATTATCATCAAGTCGTGGAAGCATGTCAGCCGGGAGGCCTATGTCTTTTCGGGAAATGACGCTTTCTTTGCGGCATTTGAGGAAGATCGTCTTATTCTGCCGGTCTTCGAAATTAGCCCCTCTCTCATCCAGGAGTTGGTTCCCCATCTCACAGAGGTTGACCATTCCACGTATGGAGCATGCAGATCAGTCTCTCTGACCCTGTCAGATTTCACTGCCTACTTACCGTTAATTGAGCAGAGCTATCGATTTGTGATGCTATCTCATTGAATCTTTCATTGAATCAATCGTTGAGATCCTCGAAAAAGCTCAGTAAACTCTGCAGCAGGTCTGATTCTTCGCCACTGATATGGCCATC
>JAEOUB010000042.1 GCA_016839545.1 Candidatus Kariarchaeota archaeon
CTCAGCCTCAATAGGCATGACTTTTCCAGCGGAGTTACCAATAACAGACAGTCCATTCACACGACCTACCTGTTTGTTTTCTACGACTACGAGATCATAATCCTTCATTCTTGCGATTTGTTCTCGAGATAACTGATATTCCAAAGTAACTGCGAGTCCACGTGCATCGCGAACTTCTAGCTCAGTAACTAGGTTCAGATCTCGCTCTATTGCCAAATCTCCTGCAGCTCTGATAAGTCCTCCAAGTTCTCGCAACATCAACGTAAGTGAATGTTTACGACCTGATCTTCGTCTGGCTTCAAGTATCATGGTTTCAACTGCCTCCTTGGTGAAATGGGGGATCTTATGATCTTTTGCCACTTCCTGAGCGACAAACCGTGCTAGTTTACGCCTGTTAGCCATGGTATCGGGCATTGTCTGCTTCATGACCACTTCATATCCCTGACCTCTGATTCTTGATCGCAACGCAGGATGGAGGTTTCGGATAGTTTCCTGGTTACCTGCTGCAACGAGGACAAAGCTACAGGGAACTGGATCAGTTCTTACCATAGCACCAGATGAAAGTTCGGATTGACCGGTAATCTGGAATTTCTTTTCCTGAATGGCTGTGAGTAACTGTTGCTGAGTCTTGATATGGAATGTTCCAATTTCATCAATATAGAGTACTCCCTTGTGAGAACGGTGGATTAATCCTACCTCAACTCTCTCATGTGGGGGTGTCCCGAGACCACCTGATTGAAATGGATCGTGACGAACATCTCCTAATAGAGCTCCACTGTGACTTCCAGTTCCATCAATGAAAGGTGCAGTCGTATTTTGAGAATTGTCCACCAGCAACTTAGGAATGAGAACTTCACTCCTAGATCTGATATTATTGAAGACCATGAATGCAATCAAAGCAACAAAAAATGAGAAGAGAATAGTATTGAAATCTCCATCCGAGAAGACAATTCCCAGCACAATAATTAACAGCGGGATAATTATAGCTATCACAGATCTTGCGTTCTCACCCTTCTTTGCCTGTTCTGCGGCAATGTCCACTCTTGATCTACCTTCACCTGCAGGAAGAGTAACAATCTTTGGATTATTATTATTCTCGGGATTAGCGACCACAAGAAGGTCTTCTAGATTTTTCTTAGGTAACATTTCTGCAAGGGCAGCGCCGAGTAGACTCTTTCCTGTTCCAGGCTCACCGATGAGCATTACATGTCTTCTCTGAGCAGCTGCCTTTCTCATGACCTTGTTTGCTTCCTCCTGCCCGATTACCTGATCAATTATTTTACTTGGGATAGATATTTCACCCGTGTGGTTGAAATCAATATCCAAAAGAACGTCGTTATCGACTTGTGGTGAGGTTTCCATATCAGTACCTTTCCTCAGACATCGAAATCGTCTGATGTATATAAATATAATTAGACTATAAACATTAAAAAAAGAGTGCTTAAGGGAAAAGAACTTACGATTTGAAATATTTGTGGAGTTGGACTAAATACTAAAATTTGCTCGCCATCCTTGATATACGTGACATGGCGATTTCATTTTTCAAAAAAAAGGAAAGAATACTGAAGGAAAACCAAAATTATTAGTGGTATATCGTTAGAGATAATCCATATGCAGATCATTGCAGGACCAACTGGTCAACAGATCGCACAAGAGGTAGCAAACCAGCTAGGCTGCAATGTCATCATACCGGAGTACAAGATATTTCCTGATGGAGAAGGATACATTAGGATCTCCAATGTCAAAGATGAACCTACTTTAATTATTCAGAGCTGTGACAGTCCACAAGATACAAATTTATTCCACTTATTGAATCTCGTTAGAACGATACGAAAGCAGGTGACAAAGGAGATAACCTGTTATGTGCCCTACTTATGTTATACCAGAGCAGATCGTGAAGTTCTTCCCGGTGAGGCAATTTCAGTTGAAACGGTCCTACACCTGATTAAATCCGTCGGTGTGGACCATCTGATCGTCTTGGATATTCATAATCCTGCCGTCCTTTTACTGACTAAAATGAGGACTACAAACATTCTTCCTACCGTTTCCATCCGAAAATACCTGGAGGAGAAATCTATTCTTGAGAATGAAATGATGATTATAGCACCTGACGAGGGTGCATTATACAGGGCAGAGGCATTGGCAACTGAACTCAATATGAGATTTGGGAGTTTGCAGAAGACCCGAGACCCGAAGACAGGGAATGTGAACCTCTCTTTAGGTGATCTTAAAGATTTTCCAGCAACTGTCCTATTGGTTGATGACATCATCTCTACTGGAGGAACATTGGTTGAGGCTAGTAACCTACTCAAAATTCAGGGTGTTTCAAAACTACACTACATTATTACACATGCTCTCGGAACAGTTGCTGTAGATCGTCTGTTAGAGATTGGAAACGGTATTGTTGTCGCCACAAACTCTACCAGTACTCTGATCAGTATTATTTCATCGAGTCATGATTTGGTGAAGGTTCTGAACAAATGAAATGGGTTATTCGGATCTCTAATGAGCACTACCCTCTAACAAGGGAGGAGAGTGAATTAATACTTGGCAAGGAAATTGAATGGATAACTTCTTGGGTGGGAATGGTTGAGACAAGCGAATTCAAAGTTGAGGAGTTAGGGAAGTTAGCGGCTGGCGTCAAGCTTATACTGAAATTTGATGCAAAGATTGAGCTTAACGCTACACATTATCATGATATACAATCATTACCATTCTCCCTTTCAACTCATCCAGATAAGAAAAGCACATTCGCAGTGAGGTTCATCACCTCACAACAAATTGGCTCTAAATTGAAAAGAAGCGATGTCGAACGGTACATCGGTGGGGAAATAGCGCAGTCTACGGGTTTGAAAGTCAACCTTACTTCACCTGATTCAACGTATATCGTTATTCAGACGGGAAGATTTCTTGTTATGGGTTGGTTACAACTTGAAACGGATTACAAAATTATTCGTCTCCAGTCACCGAAGGAATACCCATTTTTTGGTGGAGGAGCTATGAAACCGATGTTATCAAGAATAATGACTAATTTGTTATACCCACATGAACCTATAATTCTTGATCCATTTTCAGGACACGGTGGATTTGTCAGAGAGGTATCCCAACTTGGCTACTATGGTATAGGTATTGAGATTTCATCAAAAATAGCAAGAGAAGCAAATCTGAACCATAAATTCCGCAATCATGCAGATACAGAAGTCATTGTTGGTGATGCATTGCGACTCCCATTTCGTAGAAGAGGTATATTGCAAATTGTAACAGATCCTCCCTATGCCAAGCAAAGTACTACATTGGGCAGAGATAAGTCTGAGCTGGTAAATGAATGGTTGGAAGAATCAACTGCTGAGAAAATTGTAATATCTTTGCCTCATACGATGGAAATTGATATCAGTAGTAAATGGAGTCTAGAATATACATACAAAGACTATGTTCATAGGAGCCTTACTAGGGCGATCAGAATGTTAGTGGTGAGAATATGAATGGATCTGAGATAACTATCACCTTCCTTGGTACCGGATCTGCAATTCCGCCAAATCATCGTCAACAAGTAAGTTTTGCACTACGTCATCAGAATGGCCTTGCGATCTTTGATTGTGGTGAGGGCACACAGTATTCTATGAGAAGATATGGAATATCCACACGCAAAGAACTTGTTATTTGTATATCTCATCTCCATTCAGACCATTTTTTGGGATTGCCAGGATTATTAGCATCACTTCAGCTATTAGGGAGAGAGAGCAAGATATACATCATTGGACCCGAAGGGATTGAGATTACAGTGAAGAATCTCATGATTGCAAATTTCGTCAGGGTGAGCTATGAGATTGAAATAATTACAGTACAGCCCAACGAAATATTTGAAGGAGACGGATACACAATTAGGGGACTGAAAGCATTGCATGAAGCGAATGCGTTAACATTTGTCTGGAATGAGTCCAAGATAAGAGGTAAAGTTTCGGAAGAGAAGCTAAAAGAGTATGGCATTCCACCAGGACCACACATCTCAGACCTCCTGAAAGGAAAAAGCATCAAACTCAACAATCAGGAAATACATCCTGCCATGGTCATTGGACCCCAAAGGCGAGGACGATGTATTGTCTATAGTGGTGATACTGCCGTGAATTATCAGATTGTAGAAGAAATAGAGGAATGTGATCTTCTCATCCATGAGGCCACCTATCCATCTGACCTCATTGCACTTGCCGAGGAGAGATCGCATTCTACGGTACGACAAGCTGCAGAATTTGCTCAAACTCTCAAACCAACCCAGCTTGTACTTACTCATTTTTCCCCTAGAATAGAGAATATGGATGCTGAACTTAAGATAGCAAAGGCAATATTTCCTAATACATCTATGGCAGAACAGGGCATGAAAGTTGTTGTTCCTTATCTGTACTAGTTTGAGCGATCCTTTTTCCGTTTCTTCTCACGACGTGCTTCTTGAATTTGCACCCACTCCTCTTCAGTGACAACTCTTCCCTTGTAAGTTCGGGGAGCAACCGTACGGATCACAGAGTGTAATCCATCGGAAACGATCTGAAAGATGATAGGACCATTTGGTGGCTTATCCTCCACATCGAGGAGTGCCAATCTACCCATCGCGGCAGCCTGTCGATTGAAGTATAGGGCTGTAATATTGTTCACGATGGAGCCAAACAAACGTTTACGGACAGTATCGATAACCTGTTGATCTCTGATCCAATCACCAAGCAATTGCAATCCCGCCATCCCAGATTGGCGAATTAAAAGGTAGGTACCATCTGATCTTTGGTCTTCCTGGACATCCCCACTTAGAAAACGCTTCAATAGTGTCTCAATGGTTTTCTTCAATTCGGTGGAGTTCAATCTGGCCTCAACGACCAGTTCAATATATGTGGGCTCTATTTCAGGTTCAGTTTCAGTCATTATATACACCAATTTTAGTGTCGATCAGCTCATCCAAGACTTCTCTGAAAGCTCTCAAAGTACCGTCAAGATCTTTTGATGATGCAATAAGTATGTCTGATAGAGCAATTACGTCACCTATGCCAACACCGAGTTCGACAGCATCTCTTCTCTCGAATTCCTCTCGAGAGTAAGCGTCATCCCTCCGTTTTCTTGCTTTTGATCGTTGAAAACGAGATTCGGGATCTGCATGAATTGCGATTACACATAAGCTGGGAAAGTGAAGTCTGAAATGTTCCACCTCAGCCATACTTCTAATTCCGTCAATGAGAATTCTCTGGTGCCCCTCTGCAAGTTTGGACTTAATCCGGTTTGTTGTGATATCAGCAATAACATTGGACCCTTTCTCCTCTCGTAACTTAACCATGATCCTGTTAGAATTTTCCCGGTTAATCTCCAGATTACGGAATTTCAGTTCTTCACGGATCACATCACCCATGATGATTTCCTCAAAGTCATACTCGAGAGCAACTTTTGAAAAAGTACCCTTACCTGAGGAAGGCAATCCTGTGACCCCTATAATTTGCATGGAGAACCCCATTTCAGACATATGTATGATTATTAAAAAGGTAAGGGACTGGATTCAAGATGAACTGATAGTTGTTCCAAACCTCTGAAAATCAAGATTATGAATAGATAGGGAATATTATTAGGGATGAATAGATAATATGCAATATTGACGACTAAAAGAGTCTTTTTGGGAATTCCAATCCCTGATGTAGATATCTATAGTCACAGACTCCACTCCCTTGTCGACGACCTAGAGGTGAGAGTTACAATCACAAAAATAGAGAACTACCATTTCACAACTCATTTTTTTGGTGATATCGAAATTCCTGAGATCGAGAATATCCTAAATTCAATTGATATATTAAATTTCGAGGAATTTACATTTGAACTGGGCCGTCCCGACTATCTCCCACAACCAAACAAAAAGAAAGCGAGGGTTGTCTATATTGCTCCAATCAGTGGACTATCCGAGTTGAATCGGTTACACAAGACCACACGTGAGAATGTAATGAAAATGGGATTTCAAGTTAGCTCACGCAAATTTCTACCACATCTTACTGTAGGAAGGATACGGCAGGGGAGAGAAGTAATCAAGTTAGTAGACAGGTGGTTGGAACAAGAATTTGAGACAAAGATAGTGACAGTAAACAAGATCCATCTGTATGAATCTGAAATTACCAGGTCAGGAAGGATGTACAACCCGTTGCATACGGTATATGCAAAGTAATTATCTTCGACGGTTCTTTAGAACATTCTCCACCCGTTCAACCAGAATTTGTGCAGGAATATCGAACAGAGAAATCTTCCCTCTTCTACCCCTGGTGCCCTCATCAATACTGCTTACTGAGTGGGAGATTATCCCCAATTGCTCCAATGTATTGATACAGAGTCTATATGTAGCCTTTGACTGAGGTTTCTCATTGTATTCATCCGTGATGAGTTTGAAGATCTCAAAGGAATCATTAACTGTGGTAGAGATTCTGCCAGGTTTGGACAATTCCCTACCCACACTCATGGCTGCAAAAAGCTCGTTGTCTTTGAGATCATGAAATACATCAGATCGGAGTTCAGGATAGACCTCTGTCTTTGCTGCTCTGATATACTCAGCACTTATTGAATCACTTCCACTCGCATTTGCCATCATGCCAGCCCTGAGCATGATCTCAATACCATGTCTTGCATTTCTCGTACGTGATGAAATGTCGATGACAAGACCCAGTTCTTCGTCGGGTAGTACACCGGCAAAAAATGCCAGATCTCGTCTGTAAGAGAGGATCTCCAGCAGCTGTTGTTCACCATACCCATCCAGATTCAACTGGTCTTGAATTCTACCTGACAAGGGGGCAGAAAGCATTAAAGTCCATTCTGATCGTCGACAGATAATAATATTGGAAAGGCGTCCAATCTCAGGACTGAATAACTCGTTAAGGTGTATAAATGCAAGAATATCTTCTCCAGATAGCATTGAAGCCTCATCTATAACAAGAACCATCCTGAGGTTTTCTTTTTCCAACCGGGTAGCAAGCATTTCCATTAATTCCTCGTCACTATAACCCCGACCTTGGATGTTGAATTTCTCGAGAGCAATTCTTCGCAAAATTGATGTTTTGGTTCTAAAAGAATGACAGTTGACATAGAAGGTGTCCAAATTGATACCGTTCGCAATTGCCGCATTTCGTAGGTCACGTATCGTTTTTTTGGCAAGTGTGGTCTTACCCACACCAGGTTGTCCAGTTATTGAGAGATTCACTGAGATAGTTTTGTGAGGATCCAGTAAGATACTGAGATTTGCAACAAGCTGTTCGATCTCTTGATCTCGGCATGGAAGGTCATCCGGTACAAACTCTGGTAAGAGGGTGTGTCTGTCACGGAAAACATCCTTTGCTGAAGATCTTGACTGAAAGATATTGGGCGGCATTACGTGGACAGTCAGTTTCTAATTAAAGAATATCACGATTTCTAAAACTTGATTTGTTGAGCTTGGTATCAATACCACACCTCTTTCCATCCAAATAGGTATGCCCATATATTTGATATGAGGTGAATAAGAAGAGTCACTGGAACGACCCACCACCATCCCAAGGGAAAGTCAACCATAAAACTTGCTAGGACGAGAGCAGTAAAAACAAAACCAACCTGATCCACAATCGGAAAAGATGCTCCAGGCTTGATCTTGATCCTCCGCTTGATAAATGAGCCCAAAGCATCTCCAAGGATAGAACCAAAACCCATCACAAAACCCACCCAAATAGAATATCCGGGGATCATTGCATAAATTTCTGGGTGGAATAATGGAACTACAAATCCAACTATTCCTCCTCCAAGTATACCCGCGAGGACTCCACCCTTAGTTTTGTGTGAACCGAAGAACGGTTTTCCATCAACAAAATTCCTTCCGCCATCAAGTCTTCCCAATCCCGATACAAAAACAGGTACAGCATTGCCAAAGAATGCAGGCGTGGAAAAGACAATCCCTAAATAGATGTCCATGAGCAATGGAGCAACCATTATTTCGTGTCCACGTTCGTAATTTAAGAGTGTATCAGTTAAACTCATGATTGTGAGAATGAAATTTGTGTTCAGTATGAAATTAGTATCTTAAGAACCTAGTACTTCTTTGATGGTTTCCAGAATTTTTGCCTGGTGACCAGTGTAGAACTGAAGAGATCCAAATGTATTGTGTCCTCCTCCAGTGATGCCGAATTCAGGAAGCTGACTCTGCAGCTTCTCAAGGAATCCCATAAAGGAGAAATTGTGATCAGAACTTCTTACAATAATGTAAGAATCTGAAACACCGACACTGATAACATCGGATTCTGAGTTCTCCACCTTATCAATGTGAAACTCGAAAAGAAGTTCAGAGTGAGGTGGATAGCTGATCCTTGGAGTGTAATTGTCTAGATCAACCTGATAGTACATCACACCATTACCTAGCTCTTCAGTATGAGCATGCTGCTCCATAATCTTGAGAGATTTGGTAAACAGACTCTTGGCTGTCGGAGTGATTGATTCAATCAGATCATTAGTTCGTGTTCTGGGTCCGGACACTCCTAGGATGTTGCGGATTACCTCACCACCATCAAGGAACCGAAGACCAAATGATACATACTCGAGGGCATACTTGATGTTCTCCAAC
>JAEOUB010000043.1 GCA_016839545.1 Candidatus Kariarchaeota archaeon
ATCGTTTCATCTCCTCATCTATCGCACGGGCCACAATATCACGTGGAGCCAGTTCTTTGAGCTCGTGAACACCTTCCATGAAGCGATTACCAGTTGTTCCACGCAAAATTCCGCCTTCACCTCGGATTGCTTCAGTAATCAAGAATGTCTTGAAATTGGGGTTATAGTAAAGTGTGGGGTGGAACTGGATGAATTCCATATTGGCCAATGTTGCTCCTGCCCTGTAGGCCATCGCATGACCGTCACCTGACGCAATGTCAGGATTTGAAGTGTACAGAAAGATCTTCCCTGCTCCACCGGTGGCAAGCACGGTCATCCTGGAACTGAACCGCAGAACCTCCTCAGTTTGGTTATTTAGAACGTACGCACCAGCTGTCTGGTTGTTTATTGTGACCAGGTCAACTGCTGTGTGATGTTCAAAAATTCTCACATGATCTAGTTCGGTGATGGTTTTGACGAGTTCGTCCATAATTGCCTGACCTGTGGCATCAGCCACATGAGCCACTCTACGAGCATGATGACCTCCCTCTCTTCCCAGTGCTAGTGCCTCGTCTGCGATATCGAACTTGACACCAAGACTGGTAAGCTGGTCAATTATGTCAGGACCAAGGCTGATGATTTCTCTTACTCGGTCAGGACGGCAGAGACCTGCCCCTGCGACCAGAGTATCCTCAACATGAGCCTCAAAATTATCAGTCGGTGAAAGGACGGCTGCAACTCCCCCTTGAGCATACCTCGAGTTGGATTCAACAAGCTCCCTCTTAGTGATCAGGTTGACACTGAGATCTGACTGTTTCACCAGGTTGTAGGTGTAGAGGAGTCCTGCAATTCCCGATCCGATGACAAGGACATCGGAGGTGATAATATCTGGATCGGCCATAGATTCATATGAAAGAACGAGATTGTCTTATTAATTCTTCATGAAAGGATGGGTAGTAAATTGGGTGGCTTCCTAGAATGTTCTTGCCAAAGATGATAATTCGCGTATAAATCCGTACAGGCCTCACATTGTTTCAATTTACACCAAAATGATTGAACACCATAATTTGATAGCAAATAATCAAGACCTGATACAAAAATATATTTTGTATATGAAAGAGCTAGAGGATTACAATGATCTGTCGAGATGTAATGGTCCCCAGAGATCATCTGATAACTCTAAATGAGGATGCAACAGTGCTAGGTGCCATGGAGGTACTGGTCACTAATAGAATAGGATCCATAGTTGTCTTCAATGAGGATCTCCCAACAGGAATAGTGACAAGCAAGGACCTGATGCAGAATATTATAATCAAGAAGGCCGAAGGACTTCAGACTCCACTCTCCGAGGTAATGTCGATGAAGCTACTCAGTATCAATGAGAACCAGAAAATTGAGTATGCAATTGCCAAAATGGAGGAATACAAAGTCCATCACATTATTGTCAAGGACAAGGATGGACAGATTACAGGACTCATCAGCTCCTTCGATATTGTAAGAGAGAAGACACTCGATTTTGTAACGTAGGTTCACTCGTCTTTCATATCTTCCATCATCAGTTTTGCATTTTCAAGATACTTTCTTGCCCTTGTCCTTTCCTCCTCAGGACTGGGAGACCTAATCTTATCATAGAACGCAACAAGGCGACTGAATAGGAAATACGCGAGCACAGATGCAATTACCCCTACGCCGGGGAAGATTGGACTGGAGAGAAAACTCGAACCTGTTGTAGAGCTGGGATTTAGATAGATTTGCCAGGTGTAACTGTATAATTCTATCTCTGCCGAGGTCACATTAGCATTATCTGATGAGAAGGAAGATCCATACGTGTAAATCGGTCTATCACCCTCGGTAATGAGAATATCAAATACTTCAACTTCCTCCTCACCCTCAATAATTTTCTCCATCAACTTCTCTAAATCCAGCTGGGCAATAAGGTAGCCAGTACCCATGGGTAGAATGGCAGAGATACCCGAGGCATCCTGGGAGAAAGTAGTGAATGAGCTGATTTCGATATCTTCTGAGATCAGTACCTGCTGATACACAATCAACTCCTCAGCTGTAGCAATATCGGAAAATGAGCTTCCCGCGAGCCCGACTGACTGGGGATACACCAAGCCGAGAGTTCCTGAGGCATCTATGGTGTGGATACCATGGTAAGAACTATCGCCATTGAGCTGATCTGCAAGGAAGATGGCGTAGCTTGCCTGATCGAGTGGATCTGTCTGGTTGGTAAGGAGTAACTCAGTTGCCAAAGTCTCCACCAGCTCAAGTTTAGTGGTGATCTCTTCGGCAGTATCTTCTGCAAATTCTGAGGTGAAATCCTCCTGTATCTCAAGGGATCGGGACAGATCTCCTGTGAAACTGATATACCAGATACCCACAACCAGAAGGAAGACAGTGAATGCTGCAATGATTGGTGCAACTTTCCTCCAACCTTGAGATTCAAGACCCATGGTTACCGTTTTGGAAGATATGATATATAGTTTGTTTACAATGAGTTTTGAAGCTGCTAGATAAGGCAAATAATTCATTCATTAGAAGTTGGAAAGCCCAAAAATAGGAACTAGTAGGTTTTTTCGTGGAAACTAATTAATGAACTTTGAATTATATCAATTGAATGCACAGAGTCGTGACGAAACGAGCTCTTGGGACCAGATTATAATCGATATTTGTATAGAACAGGCAATCTAGCTGCAATTCAAAATTGATGGATTGTACTCCAAAAAATATTATATGAAGAATAGCAAAAATTGTCATTGAAAATTTTAATACTGGGAAGGTGAAACCACAAGGAAAACTATTTCGAAGGTGAGAGCACAATTAGACTGAAAAGTTGTCCGCAATTGTTGTATCGCCGGTAAGGTTTTTATTATCTAGTCAAATTATCCGCATATTGCCTAGATTTTTCAAGGCAAAACGAGGGAAAACCCGTGAAAATGAAAATAATATCAATTTTAACAATTCTCTCACTGACCCTCTCCTTGGTGGGGATCGTGGGAACCTCCGCTGCAGCCACATTTGAAGGCTTCAACGGAGCAGACTCAATTGGCTTTGACAATGAAGTCAGTTCATACCTTGTCGAGGAGGTATCAGATGACCTGACCATGACAGCTACCAACGTGGATATTATCCCCTGGTGGACTGATCTGGTCAATACAGAAAACGTTGATCAGGATGGATCTGGTGTCTACGTCGCAGTACTCGATACTGGACTCGTGCCCCAGTGGCCCTTCTTCTTTTCCCAGGCAACCATCCGTGATGATCTCGGTGTGGGCTTCAGCCATGACCTGAGCTGGGACTATGTAATTAATGATCTCGTCATTAGTCCATTGAAATCCGACCGAGGATTCATCACAAACTTTGCCTCCGGACACGGTACACACGTTACCAGTACCATCACCGGTTTCAATCTCAATGGTGCCTGGGTAGACGGTGTCTCTCCCGGTGTGCAGATCATTCCCGTTCTTGTGCTTGATGCTTGGATTGTAGATTCCCCATATGGTCTACTTGGTTTCCGTGGTGGAACTGATGCCATGATCGCCGCAGGTATAAATTATATTGCCGACCTTGCACCAACACTCGATGGACCAGTTGTCATTAACATGAGTCTTGGTGGACCATCACCCCAACCAGCAATCCTTGCTGCTATTCAGAATGCTATTGCCGAGGGTGTAATTGTTGTCGTCTCTGCTGGAAACAGCGGTATGAATGGTATGGGATACCCTGGTGGTTTCCCCGAGGTTATTTCTGTTGCCGCTGCAGGTTGGGACAATATGTTTGCCTCCGGATGGAACAGCGATGCACCCGAAGATGCCAACATCTACCTTGAAGACTTCAGCTCACGACCCAACAAAGCACTTGGACAGAAGCATAAGGATCTTGATGTTGCTGCACCCGGTGCCTTCGTTGTGGGTCCCTACAAGAGCGCATTTGCAAATAATCTTGGATATTACTACCTGTCAGGTACGTCCATGGCAGCACCTCATGTTGCCGCAACAGCAGCTCTGGTGTTGGAGAGTCACCCTGATCTTACACAGACTGAGATGGAGTTCATTCTGAAACTTGCAGCCCGAGGCAATCCCTTACCTGCAAATGATGCGGTCGTATTCTTCCCATTCAACGCAGATGGTTTCTATACCGCCAACTGGGATGGAGGAGACTACGGTGCCGGATTCCTATATGTCGATCAGGCAATTGCCACAGCAGCTATTCACGCCTAAATACTGAGAATGTAAAAAAGCAGAATACTATAATTCAATTTCTAGTAAAATTCACGATATAATGTACTTAAGTCCCCATTCTATACATTAGGACGAATGCGAGTCTCAAAAGTTTCCTTGTTGAGCAACAAAAACGATGATTATTCCCGGTTCGTTGACGAGGGAGGAGCTAAACGAGTCTCAAATACCGATAATATCCACACCCTGGGTATGGAATTTGCTCTCAAGCATATTACTGCTGACGAAGATATCGAGGTACATCTTATGCTGTTGAGTAATTTGAGCCAGTTAAGGCACATTAGGGACAGGATACTGAAAAAAAGTGACTCAGTTATTGTATTTCCCAGCATCACAGAAGACGAGATACAAGAAATCACGGAAATAAACCCCTCTCTCAGAATAACAAGAGTTGAATCTAAGAAACAAGAGAAGGAAGAGGCATATCTCATTTGAAGATAAATAAAACGTGTCAATGGTCCATATTCCTGTGTTCTTTTCGAACCTCAGAAAAATGAGTCACAAGTTCTAGACAGCAAGTCTGTCACAGGGAACATTAATAATTGAGATAAGACATGTCGCGTCAATGAGGGGCAATACAATCATCTTCAGCCTACTTACTCTCCTTCTGTTTGCAGGAGGATTGACTGCAGTAGACCTGAACATACCTGAACTACAGCCTGAAAGCGTATCCATGGATTTTATCGATCAGATATCCACACAGAGTAACACTACTGCAACCCCTTGCTGGACAATCATGATCTATATGAGTGCAGATAACGATCTTGAGAAATACGCAGTCAGAGACATGAAAGAACTGATAGAAGGATCCAAAGGTCTGCCCGACTGTGTCAGTATCCTGGTGCAGATCGATCGCCATCCCAATGCAAGTCTCAGAGATGGGTACTCCGGAGAGGCACTCCCCGGAGAGGCAACCGAGAATACCGGTACTGTCCGCTATGAGATCAGGAACGGTACTCTGACCAAACTACAGGATCTCGGCGAGCAGGATATGAGCCTGGGTAGCACCTTGGAGAATTTCACCGAATGGGCAGTGACCAAGTGTCCCGCACCCAAGACCGCACTGATCATCTGGAACCACGGGACTGGTGACAGTGGAGTGGGTGTTGACGAGAGTTCTAATGGTAAGCAACTATCCCTTGGTGCAATCCGTCAAGCTCTGGAAAATGTGCAAAACAAAACAGGGAATGCCTTGGATGTTCTTGGATTTGATGCCTGTCACATGGGGGCTTCCGAAGTATTTACTGAATTTTCAGGATTGGCCAAGGTGCTGATTGGGTCACAAGAAGTTGAGCCCGGAGACGGCTGGGATTACGAGAGTATCTTGGACGGATTGAAAGATGCACCTGAAGAGGTTGATCACGAGCGATTTGGTACAATTGTGGTCGAGACGTACGAGAGATGGTACAGAAGCACTGGTCGTAACAAGACAACATTGGCTGCTTACGATCTGGCCGATGCCCCCAAATTCACAAGTGCAATGAGTACTCTGACAGACTGTTTAGTCAAAGCACTGCAAAATGAGACCACAGCAGCCGAGATGGCGCGTGCCATTGAGTGGGCCAGAAATGAATCGAAATCGTTCAAAGGCAATGACCAGATCGACCTCTACGATTTTCTCGGTCATCTCCAGCAGGCCACTGATGATGTTGATATCCGCAGAAAGGCTCAGGATGTCCGAGGGATAATTGAGAGAATGCGAATTGCACAGCATGTGGGAACTGCAGCTGGAGATGCATTTGGTATTTCCATCTATTTTGATCATAACAGCTCCATTACCTATACATGGTCAAAGGGTACAGCGTTGAAATTCAACGATTCTACCTCGTGGGAGCAGGTAATCAAGCTCTATAATGGCTTTTACAAGAACGCCACCCACCGGACCTGGCTGAGGAATAATCCTATCAATGCCAGCTCTCGACTTGACGTGATTGGATCACTCAGTGGACCTGTCACTCCGGGTGAGAGTATCCTTGATGATCTATCAACCAGTGGACTGACTGTAAAACCAACTATCAAGGTCGATACCTTTGCCAATTTCTCCCATCTGGACTTCTGGATGAGTGAACCCGGTTCTCGTCTGCCACCTTATTTGTTGGGAAGTTTTCCCATTGAATCTGTAAATGGGCTGGATATTCCAGTTCCGGATGTACCTGGAGGATGGTATGATATCTGGGGAACTCCCCGTGTACCGGGTGCATTCTTGGATCCTGCAATTGGTTCTGACGTTATATTTGGAGACCCCTTGTGGGTACCAGGACCTGAGCCTCTGCTTAATCCACAATTTTTCAATCCACCTGGATTTGAGAGTGAGGGGTACACACCACCAATATTCGGACCTGGAGATACCATTGTTACACCCATACAGATATTCAACTACGGAGGAGTTACGAGTCCTGACGCACCTCTTGAGGTCATCTGGTACGATTCAGACGGTGCTGTTATCTTGGTTGAGAATTTTAATCCTGGACCTATTGCACCCGGTGAGATGGCTGCAGTCTATGTCAGCCCTCCCACAACAGATCCAGGCAGGTACACCTGTGAGATACAGCAACCAGGTACTCTAGTTGATGTACTTTCCAACAGTCCAAGAGATCAGGCCACACCTACCTGCGACTATCAGGTACAAGATCCTAATCAGTATGACATGAGATTTGAAATTCAAGGCAATGAGAGTCAATCATATTTTGACCCCAGTTTGATTGGTTCTCCTGTCAATTTCTATGTGACAACTCCCACATTTGATCCTGCTCTGGTCTTCTTCGTCCACTACTTGATTGCTGGAGAGCCATTGATTTTCGATAGTTATCTCTACACCAATATGGCGATTGAGGTCAATAATCTGACTCCAGGATTTGATTCCCCAGGTGGGTATACCTATAATGTAAGTCTCCCAGCTTGGGGATTTGATCAATACGACACCCAATTTTATGGGGGCTATGACTATTTTGTGGGATTATTCACGTCATTGA
>JAEOUB010000421.1 GCA_016839545.1 Candidatus Kariarchaeota archaeon
CGGAACTATCACGGGAAGTTCTGGATATTCGGTCATAAATTTCTTTGCAAGCAATGCTCCAATATAATCTCCAGAAATGACCTGTGGTTTGGATGTGATGAAAATAACTCGGTCTCCATCCATATCTGTAGCTATGCCTAAATCAGAATTACTGACTTCAACTGCCTTGAGAGCTTTCTCAAGATTCTGTGGTGTGGGCTCTGATAACCTTCCTGAGAAAGTATCGTCATCCTCCCAGTTAAGTTTGATCATGCTGCGAAGAAGTGGCTTGAGTAGTTGCTCAAGGTATCCTTTCATCGGTCCATGAACGGGGTCAACAATGACATCCCACGAGAAATTCGTCAACTTAAGGCTTGATTTGATACCCTCGAGATACCTTTTGTATTCTTCAATTTCTAATTTAGCACTCTCAATTTTGCCTAACTTGTTCCATTCAACGGGAATTTCCACAGAGTCGTCAAGTATCCCCTTGAAATATGAGCCATCTCCTTTGAAGAGTATTATTCCATTCTCATCTCGGGGTAGATGGGATCCTGTAACCATAACGCCTGCAAGAGCATCTGTCTGGGCAGTGGTGTAGATTACCAATGGTGTTGGTACCGGAGTATCAAACATTTTTGCATGAATGCCTGAGGATGAGAGTCCTGCAATCAGGGTATTGGCTATAGTATGAGAATTTCTTCGATTATCAAACCCAACATACACGAGGATATCTCCATCATGGTGTTTTTTCAACCAGGCAGAAACAGCTCTTCCAACTCTGAGACCCAATTCCGGTGAAATGTCGGTATTTGCTTTACCTCGGATTCCTGATGTTGCAAATTGCAGCGGTCTTGGTACCCCCACAGTTGCAGCTTACTGTCAATATTGATAACATTACTGTTTTTCTCCTATAGATTTCAAATATTCTTGACAAAGTAATCGGGTTAGATATACGATTTTATCTTCTCGAGGTATCTTGTTTTGAGTAAATCAAATCCCTCCTGTGTCATAGATTCTATGGTTACTCTGATCTTTGGCGAGGTATTTGAAGCTCTTACCAATATCCGGCCACTATCTGTTGTCAAGGCAACACCATCAAGGTCATTTGTTTTACCTTCCTGATCTTTGAAGAATTGAGTGATTTCATCTATGATCCCAAATTTGACATCATCATCACATTTCAGGTCATAGCGATCTTTGATAGGGAGGTCTACTTTCGATACAAGATCACTTACTGTTGTATCAAAGTACTCAAGTGCCTTTGCCATTAACAATGGGAGGATTAGCGCATCATCAAAAAGGAATACAAAGGGAGCACTTGCATGACCCGAGGATTCTACTCCCCAAACTGCGTCTCTTTCCTTGGCCTCAAGTGAGAGATACGAATGCCCCACCTTAATTCGAGTAACCTCGGCACCAACTTTTTTCAGATATTGCTCCATTGCAATGGAACACTCCATGTTGATTAGAACCCGGGGGTTGCTACCTGTGGCAAGGAGATATTCAGCTACGATCACTCCAAAGGAGTCAGATGAGATAACATTTCCTTTCTCGTCAACAAATACACACCTATCTCCATCACCGTCAAATCCTGCTCCGAAATCAACATCTGCTGATTTGACTAGTTCAGCCAATTGTTGCAATGATTCAGGTGTGGGTTCTGACGGTCTATTTGGAAACCTTGGATCGGGCGTATCGAAAATACTTGAAACAGTCATTCCCAATTCCTCAAAAAGTTGAGGTACAACCAGTGAAGTGGCTCCATTGCCTGCATCTAATGCAACCTTGAATTTCCTGTCAAATGAAAACTTTGACTTAAGATATTTCACAAATTCGGGGTAGGGATCCACTTCTGATACGGAGCCTACCTCAAATGCAGACTTCTCATCAAAATCTCTCTGTCTGAAGATCTCTGTAAACTCTTGGTTTTCCTCGGGAGAAAAACCGATGCCTTCTCCCCAGTAGAATTTCACACCATTCCACTCTGGAGGGAGGTGTGAGGCAGTAATGAATGCGGAAGCTCCAAAGTCCTTCTGGTAGGAGTTGAATAATGTAATCCCGAGTGGAGACTGTCGAACAATTTCACAATCTATCCCTATTGCTGTAATCCCTGATACAAGTGCATACTGGAGGATTTGAGTTGATGCACGAATATCACCACCGACAGTAACGCGGTCAATCCCCTTACGATTAACATATGTACCAAATGCCCTACCGATGTTCAACATGACCTCAACATTGAGATCCTGGCCAAACACCCCTCTCACATCATATGCCCTGAACATGTTATAATTTACAGCAGACATCTCAAATTTACTCAGGGTACGTGTACTTTAAAGAAGTAGGTAGTTACGTCACTGATTTTCTGATGATTTTTATAGTACCGGAAATTTCTATAATTACACCATGCGTCAGATTGTAGTGAAAGTTCGCGGGAAAGTCCAAGGTGTATTTTTCCGGGTACATACCAGGGATAAAGCACGAGACCTTGGATTGGCGGGTTGGGTCAAGAATGAACCTGATGGCTCTGTCAAACTGGAGGCAGTGGGTGAAGCGAGCTCCATTGAGTCACTTATAGAGTGGTTACATCAAGGTCCACCTCTGGCACATGTTCGATCCGTTGATATACTTGAGGAAAGGGAGACTGCAGCAGTTTCAGAACCAAAATTCAGCATAATATACCGGTGATTCTACTTCTGAGACAACAGCTCGCAATTACCTATTAATACGATTAATCTGTACATACTACTGCTGTGAGTCGATTGAGAAAATACAGGAGGGCAGTGTCCCCTGTTGTGACAACACTATTCCTGTTTGGAGTAATCCTTGGGGCAATTGCAGCTACCCTTGGAATTGTCTATCCTCAGCTTCGATCACTCAATGATCAAATCCAACTGGAAACTGCAGGATCATCAATGCAGAGTTTGGATGCAAACATTCAGAGTTTGATTCTGAACGGAGAGGGGAGCTCCTTCTTCTCAGAGGTCAAAATGGGTGCAGCCGGTCTTTTCAACTATGACAACCAGATCTTTGCAACGTTGGAAATGATCCAGACTAATAATAATCCGGTGGCAGGTCTGACTTCTACTATCAATCATTCAAGGCTTCAGATGTTCCAACCTGTCTCAACCGATTTCTTGGGTGAGGGCGATCTCCAGTATTTCGGAGGTGCTGGCTTTCAAGACCTGTACTATCTCAATTCAACCTCACGTAGTCTTCTTGGCTGGAGTATTATCCCACAGCAGCGGGAAGTGGGGAGTGATCTCGCTTCAACCTCTCTGATGTACCGTTCAATCGTTACTTCTGAGTTTGATATCATACCTCAGCAGCTTCAATTCAATCTAACCGTGCAGGTACAGATGGTTAACATCACTCTTGCCCTAGGAAGTGATGACTCACGGTCTGGGGCAAAAGCAGGTCTTGAAGTTAGTTATCTCGGTACCACCAGTAGACTTACCGATTGGGTGGCAGGGATAACCAGTGACCTATCTTTCAGGATCACCATCCAATTTCCTGAGGCAGGTGTCACAAATAAGATTGAACGCCCACTCTCGTCAGAGAAACCTGTAGACCCCACATCAATTTTCAGTGTCCGCTATGAATTTGTGTATCACCAGATAGAGGTCAGTATTTTCTAGTTGTAGATTACCTTCGATTCGACGACATTGATGCACCTAAGTTTATAACAGATATTGCGGTTGAGAATGTGCACAGCGGTGTAGACTATGGTAAACGAGGTAGTGATGTACCAGAGCATGTTTGTGCTCGGTGTTCTCATGTTTGGCTTTTTTGCGGCCAGTTTCAACAACTATTCCGATTTTGCTGAGAGTATCACGCTGGACAATAATCTTGACCGGGTCCTCGAAGAGATCAACTCTAAAATTATAGATTTACTCGATCATACGCGAGAACTCAAAGGTCAGACGAGTACGATCACCATCAATGTCAAACTGGCTCTTGATTCTGAATATGCGGGTGAGGCTTACATCATACAGACCGCGGTCAATGGTGCCAATATCTCTCTTGAGGCTGTGGTGAAAAACAGTGTTATCTCAGAACTACCCATAGGAGTGGAGTCTGGATCGGATTTTGCTTTTCGACAGGTCACATTCACTGGCAGCATGGCGTCCAGCAGCGACGATACGGGGATGATCTACACCTGGGATGGTGTGTCAGAGACAATCCAATTCTATTAGAGGTACACTAGTGCTCTCCTAATCTTTGACGTCACATTCATACTCCTTTTATTAGACAAGTTTTACGTTAGTATGTAGTACCCTAAGTGGGAGGAAAATATTATGCCAGTTGCAAACCCCGAGCATAGAATTATCGCACGAAACGTGCTGGTGGACGTATGGATCTGCCGTAATTGTTACGCACGTAATCCAAAAAACGCACGACGCTGTCGTAAAAAGAAATGTCATTATACCAATCTGAGAGCTAAGAGAAGAGATTAGATTGTTATTGGGAATAGTTTCGCTATTCTCTCTGCCTTGAGACTTTATCAACGTAACGCGGAAAACGTGGTTGTGAGTCTTGACTATTTCTTTGCTGATACTGACTCAGGTCAGCCTGAGATTGAGGTCACAGAGCCATTACGGTATGGGATCCAGATCAAGAATGCCTTCACTCTTGATGAGCTCCAGTACTACACGAGACAACTCCACGGTTTACCATGGAGAATACAGGAGATAG
>JAEOUB010000422.1 GCA_016839545.1 Candidatus Kariarchaeota archaeon
CCAAAACACGTTGCAATTTCTCTCTCTGGTGAGCCTACGCTGTATAAACATCTTGATGATTTCATTGGGCTGTGTCACGAGATGGGCATGAGCACCTTCCTTGTGACAAATGGTACTCAGCCACAAGTACTTGCAGATCTTGATAATCTGCCCACACAATTGTATCTTACACTGGCAGGTGCATCGCCCAAGGTTCATTCGGCGATTACAAGACCATTCAATCCTAAAGAAGCATGGGACAATCTTATGGAAACAGTTGATATAATGGCTGGTTTGAACACACGAAAAGTTGTCCGTATGACCTTGGTAAAAGGAAAGAACATGGTCGAACCTGAGAACTATGGAGGATTATTTCACAAAGCGAAAGCTCACTTTCTTGAGGCTAAAGGCTTTGTATCAGTCGGTGATGCTAGAAACAACTATGGCTATGATAGAATGCCTGATCTCATTGATATTGTTGAGTTCTCTGAAGCTATCTGTGACCTGAGCCCAGGAAAACTCAATATTATTGATCAATCAGCGAGTTCATGTGCTGTGCTTATGGCTCCTGAAGATTACGCCTGGAGAAAATTCGATGATAGTTTCAATCCTCTGAAATATTCTGTATTCAATGATTAAGAAGAGAAGTTTTCGAAATATTGTTGTACAAAAGTCATCTGTTCATCAGTTTCAATGGCACATGGTCGAAGCTCTCTGAGATGGCCGAGTAAAGAATCGAAATCATCCCATTCCATCAAACTGGCTAGCCAGATTGCTACCATAGTTCCAGATCGACCACAGCCCGCAGTACAGTGGACATAGACTGCCTGTCCTCTCTCATAGTGGTGCTGGACTGCAATAAGAAATTTTGTGACAGTATCACTGTCAGGAACAGAATAATCCTTGATCGGTAGATGAATTAACTCAACGTTATCAGGAACAACATATCTGACCTCTTCTTCAAGATTGATGATGATAGGTATGTCAAACGTGTCAATCTGATCTGTTGATAGATACTTCAGTGAAGGCCCAACCGCAAGAATACCTTCTTTTATCCATTCTTTGGACATGCTATTCCTCAAGGGATGATGCTAATAATTACTCTTTTGCAAACATACCCTTTGAACCGTAACATATTCAGAGATGCACCCAAAGTGTATTGATTCAGTAAGTATAAATCCTATTAAGAGATAGCTCACTTGAGAGTAATCTCATTCTGTTGATCCAAATGAGGTGTTTGAGACATGTCAATCGAAGAACGATTCAAAGAAGCTACCGAGATTTTAAATCAGATCTCGGAAGATCAGTCTGTACCCAGAAATATTAGAAGAGCAGCAAACAAAGCAATTGACCTTCTAAATGATAAGAGCATGGATTTACCTGTCCGTGCTATAAATGCAATAGAAGAGTTGGAAGATACAACCGCTGATGCCAACACTCCCTTTCATACCAGAACCATGGTATGGCAAGCCATTACCAGGTTAGAAACACCTGGTGATGACGAAGAAGAGCCTGATGATGAGGATGAATGGGAAGAATGGGATGAGGAAACCCAGAGCTGGGTCATAGTCCGTAAATCTGATCAAGAAGATAAGTGACACAAAGGGCCAAAATCAGAGATAAAATCGATACTATCATAAACATGAAGGTTGGAAGTAGTATGGGAACCAATCCCAAGTGGCGAGATACTCAAGCCCGGCCCAAGAGGGTGGTCTCGAAAACCACTGTGCCCTGCACGCGGGGGTTCAAATCCCCCTCTCGTCACCATTTTACTGTACTAATTTCTCGTATTTTCGGGATTCTGATCCCAAAGATACCTCGTCAAATTCTGCGTTCACCAGTTTCCTTCTAATCTGAATAAATACCGGATAATTAACTGCCTCACCAACAAGCAATCCCTCACCAACTCCCAAGCTTGTCAACATGCCAAGTGTATCAGAGTTGATACCCTCAGATGTCTTTCCAATATAGGTAAGGTCATGGGGGTTCAAAATCCGAAGGATCAGATGAGAGTTACACTGCGAGAGCGCTGTGGTTGATAGATTTACTGGTCTTTGAGAAATAAGGACTAGAGAACAGAGGAATTTACGACCCTCCCTGGCAATTGTGTGAATGATAGATTTAGCCGAACTCGTTTCTTGCTCTGGTGCGAACTGATGTGCTTCTTCAATAAATGACACCACTGGCGGGATCTCCTTGATCCTTCTCAATTCAAATATCCGGGAAAGGAAGTAGTGGAGAATAATCCTCTTCTTCCACAGGGAAGTGAACTCAGACATATCAATGATAATGAGTTTACCAGGTTCAAGATCCTCACTCACTGAAGGAAACTCTGCATTCCCAAAAAGGTAACTCGACCGTAATTGACCAAGCCATCCCAATAGTGCATCTTTGACCAGTTGGTTCATTTCTCGATTATACACAGCATCTATAATGGATTCAACTGTGAGACCTTTGTTCTGATTCTGTAATTGAGAAAGAACAACACTGAGTTCTCTCTGTTGTGCATAGCTCATGCTGGGGAAAAATCTTGAGAAGTCTCCTGCTTTAAGGTAGGATACTGACATTGCAAGTTGCTGTGCACTGATCCTTTGGACGTCGATTTCCCTGAAATCAGGATGTTTATTTAACGATGAGAGATGTCGATACTCTCCATGAACATCAAATAGGATAAGAGCTGGCCTACCTTGGCTTGGATGTCTTCTGAGTAATTCCTCGATAATAACTGAAGTGGCATAGCTCTTTCCCCCTCCACTTATAGAGAGGATCGCTAGATGTTTCTTCAGGAGTCGATCGAGATCCACACTTGCTTCAATGGGCGATTGTCTCACTTGACCGATCGAGAGACCTATCTTGGAAAGCCCAAGAAATTTCTCGAGAATTGCAGTGTCTACGAGAAATACCTGAGAGCCAGGAAGAACGGGTCGAGTTGATCTTTGCTGGAGTTTGTTGCGAAATGAACCCAGTACTCTAACTTTCGCAATAAGATAATCCCAACGATCTGCTGGATAGATTGAAGGTACTGAAGATCCTTGTGATGACCCATGGATGATATCTGGAGAGGAATAATACCGATTCGACCGTCGAAGGGACTGAATAACCCCTAGAACTAACTCATCATCAATTGTTGCCTGTACGAATGTTCCCGTCTCCGCTGTAACCCTTGCAGATTCTTCTGAGATGACGAAATGAAAGATTAGTGGAGTAGGACTTTCCTGAGTTGCAACTACAGTACCCAGTCCAGGGATGCCAGCCATAGCACAGAATAGATGATTTTCGTTAATAAACTGCTAGAGGCTGTCTTGAAAGTGAACGTTATAGATTCGATAGTGAAGAGTGGAAATGTCTGCGCTTGCGCAACTGCTCTCTGGGTATTCCCAAAGTGAGAGAGATCTGATCTATAATTTCATCGAGGTGAGCAGATGATAGTTTAGTTCGCTCATCGGCTTCAAGGATGACTGTGGGAAGAGCAAGTGGCATACCATGATTAGTCAATATATTCAAAGCAGCAAGTGCAATTCTCTTCGAACCGTCTACATAATCTGCGTCAGTTTCAGAAAGGACCTCAAGGCGTAGAGGTTCATCGCTGCTGAGAATTTTTATCAAGGTCGTCTGCAAAAAGATATCGTCCCGCTCCATCCAGCTTGGTTTTGACAGCTCCACCCATGAAGTCCTCTGACCCTGCTGTAATATCGTGTCTGCAAATACTGCATCTTGGAGATCTCCAAGGTGATAGGGCCACATTTTCATAAACTCAAGATCCCATCCTTCTGACTTGGTGAGATTAGGAATTACACTACCAAGTGCCTTCGTTACCTCTCTTGAGCGGCTATCTTTGACCACACCACAGAGCAAGACTTTCTTATCAAATGCCACCTGAATCAGCTCATTGTATATTCTCTTGACATCTCTCTCTGCCTGAATTATGAGGCGAGATTGTGATTCCTTGCTAAAATCAGATGACAGAGGTGACACCTTGCCATCAATGAATATGACAGCAACCTTGCTTCTCTCTATTGTCAGCTTGGCAACTTCATATTCTGCATAAAGACGCATCAGTGTACAAATTCTGTTAAATTCTTGTCGTGACGGTAGGGAGGGAGAAAAGAATATTTGGGGTTCAGGGTCGAAATGTGGGATATATTCTGCCTTTACCTCTTTTCCAATACCTGTAAAAACCGCAGAGACTGCCCTGTATAAGGCAAGGTCAAAACCAGTCATTGCCTCAGATACTATGCCACCATCGATACCGGCAACATGGGTAATATCTGACATTGTTGTAGGGATTTCATGGACAAGGTGCCCCTCTGTGAAGGGTTGGGGTAGTAAATCCTTCTTCTCGATGAGCTTGTAGAACTCTCGGATCCATGATTGAATACGTTTGAGCTTCTCCTGTTCTTGGCGGATAGCATTACCCAATGCTTCAAACATACTAATCCTCTTTCACTTCTCTAATCTTGATAGCGGCATTGATAAGTCCTTGATAGGCAGGAGACGGTTTCCACGGACTTGACTTGAATTCAGGATGAAACTGTACGCCAACAAAAAATGGATGGTCTCGTAGCTCCAAGGTTTCTGCAAGTTGGCTATAAAAACCTGTGAACTGCAAATTATCATCCTCCAATCTGTTGAAATAATTGGCATTGATCTCATATCGATGCCGGTGAC
>JAEOUB010000423.1 GCA_016839545.1 Candidatus Kariarchaeota archaeon
GAATAGAGGTGATTAATCCTCCTACCAGCAGAGGCAACCGGTTCTTCTCCAGCAGGATGAGAAATGCGATCGTGATGCCTGGTAGCGTGGTATGTGAAATGGTATCGCCAATGATACTCCTCTTCTGGCTGACAAATAGAACACTCAGGACACCTGTGACAAAACCAATGAAGAATGCTCCAAGAGAGACGATAGCAAGTGTATATCCCACTCCCACTTGTGAGAGAAGTTGCCATATATTCAGGTATATTCCCCTCCCATTTCACCATATTCGAGGTGGAGCTGACCTCCATATGCTTTGGTAAGAAACTCCTGTGTGATGACTTCCTTGGGAGAACCACAGGCCACTAATTGATTTCTCAGCAAAAGAACAAAATCAAAATAGGAAACTAGAGATTGAAGATCATGTGTAACGACAATAATGGTCTTTTCTTTCTCCTTCAACTCTGCAAGTAGCTCAAGTGTCTTGGTTTCAGTCTTGGTATCCACACCACCAAAAGGTTCATCGAGGAAGTAAATCTCAGCATCCTGAACATAACTTCGAGCCAGCAGAATTCGCTGTTTCTGGCCTCCTGAAAGCTCGTTAATCTGCCTGTCGGCATACTTGTCCATCTCAAACTTCGTGAGAGCATCCATTGCCAACCTCTTCTCCTCTGCCCCGGGTCTCTTGAACCATCCCAGATGTCCGTATCTACCCATCATGACCACATCGAGGACAGTTGTTGGAAAATTCCAATCAATGCTGTCCCTCTGGGGAACGTATGCGATCTTCTTATGGCGGTCCTTGAGATGTAGGTGATCAACACCATCAATTTTTATTGATCCAGATTGCTTGTCAACAAGTCCCAAAATTGTCTTTAACAATGTGGATTTACCAGCTCCATTGGGTCCTACGACAGAAATTGTCTTCCCTTTTGGGAATGTAACGCTGACATCCCAAAGTGCTGGAATGTCCCTATAGACAACGGTAAGGTGGTCTATTGCGATATAGGGAGTCAAGTCGTTCGTCTCCTTATGATTGCCATGAGTAGAAAACCTGCAATTGGCAGATGAACAGGGGCTTCAAAACTCCCCACACCCTCTGGTGGTGAGAGAATCGATGAGGTGATCACGTTAGCATTGTATTCCATCATTGCAAGGTAGGTGGAATGGGTTTCATCCAGTGTACCAGACAGTAATTGGCCTCCAATAGCAATTTTCCAACCACGAGCTTCAGTCTCACGCATGACCGCCTCAATACCATCGGGTGTACCTGATGATTCAGTGAAAATAACCTGTATCTCGTGTTCAATAATCTCTGAAGCCAATTCTTCTATCTCGGCAATTCCAGCATCATCACTCGTGCTAATACCTTCTAGTGACAGCGTCTCAAATCCATATCTCTGAGCCCAGTAACTGAACGATTGGTGCTCAGTCACAAGAAATCGCTGGGTTTCATTGAGGAGATTGACTTGCTCCTCGATTGATGCATGAAGCTCTAAGAGTTCTTCTGTATATTGAGCTCCCTGAAGGAGGTAAGTACCTCCATTGCTTAATCCCCTGTCAAGATCCAAGTCAGTGAGAACATGCGCCACCTCGTCAATGGCAAATCTCATGATTACAGGATCATGCCAGAAGTGAGGATCATCTCCCGAGTGAGCCCCTCCTTCATCTGTATGATCATCTTCCTCATGGGAGTGAGCACCGTCACCGTCAATATGAAATTCCTCAGGTATTAATTCTAAGAAGCTTATGGCGTTCCCCTGCTCTTCCAGCAATTCAAGAGTATCATCCAGCCTTTCCTCTAACCCGCCTCCTGAAAAGAACACAAAATCTGCATTTTGCAAGGCGATACCATCATCCACTGAGGGTTCATAGTCATGAGGATCTACACCTGGACCAATGAGAATTGAGACATCCACGAGGTCACCCCCTATTTCCTTCACGATGTCCCCGACAATGGCAGTTGTTGCCAAGATATTCAGGGGTGCCTCCTGGTTAACTTGAAGGGCGGAGACATTTGATAACGAAAAGAGTAATAGAAGGAGAACTAGTTGTTTTCTCATATATAGCAACCGTCTTCTGAAATTAAATAAAAGCATATAGATTTGTTAACATTCTATTAACAATAGTAATTTTCTGTTGCTATACAAAGAAAAGTATCCCATTGACCCAAGAGCGACAGATAAAATGAAATGGTGTCCCCATGTTCTTCCCTCCATCCATGTCATATGCTTATTAGGCCGCTGCAGGTCGCTTGGGATCCTTTTTCATACGTGTGAAACAGGTGGAGCAAATCTCCACTCCATGCTTGGTATGTTCCTCTCTTGCCAGCCCTGGGAAGGTTCCTCCCTTCTCAAAGATGATACAAGATTGAGGTACGGCCATACCACACATGTCACAGGCAATGTAATTGGCCTCTGCTCTTTTTTGGGACATCAGCCTAGAATAGCAAATACAGGGATATAAGGTAACCATCATCTGATCAGTGTTTGTACTACCGAATTGCAAAATTCTTAATTATTTGCTTTCAAGTGCCTTGAGGAATCTGGTATTTATGGAAGAACAGATCTCATCAAGTACCTCTCCCAATCCCTCTGAGAGAACATGTGGATTGATATCATAGCGCATCACCTCATGGATCTCATGCGAAACCTCAGCCATGGTATCCGAGACAATATCATAATTGGTCTGATCCAGGTCACCAATGAAGAAGATGAAAAAGTACTCGTAGATCTTCTTGACAATGATATTAGATTTTCCGTATTTGATACCTGAAAATACCAGGGGTGAATTATTGAGCTCATCAGTAAATGACAGAAGTGAGGCAATAAACCCGAAAAGAAGTTCCTCATCCGATCCAATAATGAGATCTTTCTCAGTGTCATAATAGGTGTAGAACTTCTCATTTGAGATCATTATGGCAAGTGTGAAAAACCGAGGGATGGTGATAGAGTCGTCATGGTCGATATGTTGGCGAAGCATTGCTTTGAGAAGATCAGGCCTATTGTTGAGCCTGTAGATCCTTCCCAAATCATTCAAGACACTACCTTCCTGTATGGATTTACTCCGCTCGATGGCTTTCTTAGCGGCTGTGAAATAGGTTTCCGTCTCCAC
>JAEOUB010000424.1 GCA_016839545.1 Candidatus Kariarchaeota archaeon
GATGCCACTGAGTTCGAGCTTCCTGAGGATAGAGTCAAGCGATACATAAAGAAACTCAAAATCAGCAAGGATCTGGCTGAGCAACTTGCCATCCATCCCCAGAATGATCTCTTTGAAGAGATTGTAAAGGAGTACAAAGTAGATGCAACACTAGTAGCTTCGACTCTCCTGTCTACATTGGTGAACCTGAGAAGGGATGGCGTCGATGTTGAAAATATCACACAGAGACATCTTCATGACATCTTCTCAAAAGTCGGTTCTGATGAGATTTCGAAAGATGCTGTCGAGCTTGTTCTCCGAGCAGTCGCCGAAAACCCAGAGAGACCTCTCTCTGAAATGATATCCGAATTGGGAGTTGAAAAGATGGATGAATCTGCAATAGAGGAGGTTATCCAGGGAATTGTGGATCAAAATCTTGAGCTTGTCAAGGAAAGGGGTATGGGTGCGATGGGATCTATAATGAGGTTTGCAATGGAGGAGCTTGAAGGTAAAGCAGAAGGTAAGACTGTCTCTGCCATTGTAAGAAAACTGATACAGAATGTCAAGTAAGAAAGCTTCACAAATACCCGTTAGAATGGATGTCAAACAGGATTGAGAAAATACTACGAAATTTGCAAGAGAGAGGAAGCTATTTTTAACCGATAGATATTAGAGAAGTTCGAGATACCGTGTCGATAGGACGCTCGAAAATTTTCAAGATCGTATTACTCGGACAGGGAGGTGTAGGTAAGACTAGCCTCCGTCATCAGTACCTTGGAGAAGGGTTCAAAGAAGGATACGCAATGACAATCGGAGCTGATTTTGCCGCAAAAAGAACAGATGTTGATGGTGAAACTATCACAGCTCAAATCTGGGATCTTGCAGGACAGGAGCGCTTTGAGGCAGTACGTTCTGTCTATTATCGGGGATGTACAGGAGCATTACTTGTTTTTGATATCACACGACCCGATACCTATCAAGTCATTCCAAACTGGCTAGGAGAACTGATCAGCAATAACAATGATCGAATTGTTCCACTTATTCTCATTGGAAACAAATCTGACCTGCGTGATAGCTCAGAAGATCCTGTTGCCAGAAGCGATGCTGAGGAATATGCCAAATCACTTGCGGAGTGGAGCGGTTTTGAGGTTCCCTACGTTGAAACATCAGCACTCAGTGGTGTTAATGTTGAGGATGCGTTCACTACACTTCTACGAAATGTCAACTCCTATGTCGAAGAGGCAGAAAGAAAGAGACGAGAAGGTCAATAATTGACAAATAATATTCAAAAGGCAGGATGTTCCTGACAACATCAACCAATTGCAATTCCAAACTGTTTTGTGAATGATAATCAAAAGAGCGCAATTTTTGGACATAGGCAGGTATATAGCCACTTTTATTAATGACATCCACATTAACTTATATGCGAAATGGCAAAGAGTTCCGTAATTACCCTGCCCAACGGTACCACAATTGAGGTAAGTCCTGACCTCACTCCGGATCAAATTACAGCAATGATCACGGCATTGACGGCAAACCCTGGAGCACCGGTACCCATGGCAGAAAATCCAACTGAGGGCGGAGAAGTGTATCTCAGTGAGAGGACCCTGGATGATATCTGGAATTCCTCGAAGAAAGAGAGGGTGGCTCTATTCTTGAGAAATTTTGTATCAGATAACTTCTGGTTCCAAGCTACAGATATCATGGATCAGCAGTTGCAAGAGTTCTCCAAGATTGTCCTTGGTGAAACATCGGCAATCGGTACATATCTTGCACGTCTTTTTGAAGGCGCATATCTTGACAAGCGGAAGACACCTAATGGTCGTACTGTCCACTACAGGATCACTGCAAAGCTTCAGGAAGAGTATCCCCTGGTGACTACACATGAAATCAAGCAGTTAGTTATACAAAAAATCTAAAAGACATCCAAATGCAATTTATTTTTAGAAAAGTAGAGAAAAATTCAATAATCTAGTCTCTCGAAAATACAATCGCAATAAAAATTACACTTCTTTTTGGAAAGTAACAAGATATAAATATATCTCAGCATTAACTTGTTCAGATGGTTTACATTAGGAAGATCGAAAGATCGTGGAAAACCTCTACCGGGGAAAAGAAGACTAGAGTCTATTACTATAGATATCAGTCAAAGAGGATAGGGAAGCAAGTAATTAGCGAGTGTCTAGGACCCGCCACCGAGCAAGATTATTTGCAAGCCCACCAAGAGATTTCCTAACCCCCATGTAGAATCGGTACAATTCGGACATGAATGTCCTGGTCTATTGTACTTGTAAGTAGACCAAGGCTGACAAGTTCCGTCTTGCCCGCGAAAGCAAGAAGACCTGGTTTAAGTCCACCCTTGTTGAGGAGAAGGCTTTCCAACTCGGTGTTCTCGATAAGCATGCGGATAGCTTGCAAAATTGAAACATTCTCAAATTGCCCATGTAACTCACCCGCCATAGATTTTGGTCTGATACTGGGGTGAACTTGGAGGATCAGCTGTACCACAAATCACAGTTTCCTCTTGTTATGATTAATGTATTGATCTCTCCTCTTTCCTTAGAGGTTGATATACAGTAGGGGCAATTCACTTAAATTAGTGCCAATTAAGATGATCATGGCAAATGTCGGATTCTACAGCTCGATCTGGTTACGGTTCATCAAATATTGAATTTGTCATAAAAGACGATTACAAAGACTCACTCTCAGGTTGTACCCTGGTTACTGGGTTCTATGGTATCGGAAAAGTGGGGTTCATCAGTGTGAATCACATGGTCGAGAAGCTTGGAGCTATCAGAATTGGTGCAGTACTCACCGATTTCTTACCTCCTTTTCTCAGTGTCAAAGAAAACAGGCTAGTCCTTCCATTCGAGATCTACAAACATGAGGACATAATTTTTCTGTCTGCATTCTTTGAGCCTTACAAATATGAGCATCGCTCATTTGCTCATGCATTAATTCAGTGGGCCAAGCGGAATCAGATGAGCCATGCAATCCTCATTGGAGGATTGGACTCCCGTCTCAAGGCAGATGATGAAGTGATAGCAAAGGGAGTATATTCCTCTGTCTTCATGAAAAAATTCAATCAGACTCCTGTACCAATGATGGACGAGGGTCTCTTTATCACGGGTCCCATGGCTCTTGTTCTAATGTATGCCGAATTGCAAGATTTTCCAGCAATGGGTATTATGCCCTATGCTGAAAGATCACGCCCCGACCCTATCGCCGCATCCCATGCTGTTGAGCTTGTCAATGACTTGCTGCAGACAGATATTGGAGTCGATGAATTGGTCAGAGAGGCAGAGTCAATCGAGACAGAACTGCAGGCAATGGAAGGTATGCTTGAGGAAGAGACTCAAGATGAGAATACCAACCGAGATGCAGGTATGTTCATGTGATTAATCGATAATATGATCTGAAAATCGCTCAAGTTTCCACGACCCATTGGATCGTTCAAGAACACCATATTCACAATTCAGCCACTTCGCAGAACTCACTTTCAGATAATGCTGGGCAATCGATCTCAAAACGCCTCCATGCGTGAAAACCAGAACTGTGCTCAAGTCCTCCTCTGCCATCTCAGAAACGATATCTTCGAATACTGAATGGGTTCGATCCAGGAAAGCAGATACAAGTTCAGCTCCGAATTTCCCCATTAATGCATCTGATTGGAATTCTACGTGTTCACGAACTGAAGGATGCTCTGCTGGAAAGTCACTGTAGGGTTGCCCCTGAAGAGTACCAAAGTGAATTTCAGACAACCTGGGATCGGTTTTGATGAGTTCACTGGATTCTGATAACCCTGTTGCAAGGAAACCCGTTTCTCGGGCCCTTGACAGATCCGACATGTACACACGGTCGAATCGATCAGGGAGAAATCCGTTAAGTGTCCGAGCTTGCTCTTTACCCAATTCAGTAAGAGGCGAGTCTAAAGTACCCTGGATGGTGCGAGTTAGATTTGCTTCAGATTGACCATGTCGTACCAGGTAGATCCTCACATACTGAGGACCTCATCAATCGTTCAAAAATACTAAGATTAGTCAATTGTTTCGAATATTGAGTTATCACCATCTTGGTGGTGTGTGAGGATACTGCACAATAAATACTGAAAGTTACTTCGGTACTCATGAGCTCTCTGCAGGAAGCAATGTGGTATCAGAGACTATTCCCATTGCTCGCATTGCTTGGCATCATTGACACTATGTATCTGATCAATATTCATAACAATCCAGGGATCTGTGTGATCAGGGACAATGTGCTTCCACTCCCAATAGATTGTGGAAGTATAACCCAATCGCAATATGCCACTCTGTTGGGCATTCCCCTTGCATATCTTGGGTTTCTCTACTATCTTAGCATCATCATAGTTTTCCTGTATCGAGATCAGATTAATTTCAAAGATTATACCAGTAAAACCATATTATCAGTAATTATAGGGTTCGGAATGCTCTTCTCCATCTACCTGGTAATCCTCCAGCTCTTCGTTCTCAAGCTGATCTGTCTCTATTGTATGGGATCTGCACTTACAACCACAGTTTTGTTCTCCCTGCACTTCTATACCCTAAATAAGTAATTACTCATCTTGGCACCATTTCGCAACAAAGCATTTGTAGAAGGAGTGAATGATACTATCATATGAAATTGGACGTGATTGTACGTTGCGATCGATGTCAGAAAGCTCACCAAATAACCTCCCGTGCACCAAACAGAATGCAGGCTACATCCTTCATGTGTCGTTGTGGAAACAAGATCAATGGTGCATATGACACCAAAGCGTGGCAATTTACAAATGCAACCGTATCCGAGAGGAATGAGAACGAACCAGTCTTCATGCACGAACCCGAGCTGAAGTGACTGCATGGAAAAGGACTCCAATTATAATAAGCTGATAGAACTCTACAACGAGATAGTAGAATCTCTTTCAGCACACACATACATCGATAGGGTTCCTGAGCTCAAGAAGTATTATACGAATGGAAACTTGCTGTCGCGATTACGATCTGTTGAGGCCCTTTTGGATATTTACGACAGTATGGTTACACAGATTGAACAGCTGGTGAAAGCAAGAGGTATATGGGAGAGGTATGAAAAAGAGGGCGGAGAGTTGCCAGTAAGCACTTTTTTTTCCTCTGCTGGAGTTATTTCAGAAATCAGACATCAGATCAGTATACTAGGGGCCCTTGGTGACAGTCTTTGGGATATCGTCCAGCAGGAAAAGGATAACCGGATAGTTGGAGCGATACGGCTATTTTTCACGACCAGACATCTAGAGCACACAACCGGTTTGGACTCATACTTTGACAGAGTGGAAAAATTGTATTCGAATCCGGTATCCC
>JAEOUB010000425.1 GCA_016839545.1 Candidatus Kariarchaeota archaeon
CACTCCAGCAGGTCCTCCACCTACAACAATGACATCGTAATCGCGATCTTCACTCATGGATATTGTCAAATTATCCTTTTCAGGCTCTTAGATAAATGCTTTTGCAGGTGATACTCCGAAGCTGAAATCACCAACTTCATTGCAGTGAAGCAGATTGGTATAAATATGAAGAATACCCAATATATGCTATGAGCAAGGAGAATAAGAAAATCAACGACGTTCTCAAGGAAGCCAGGAGTAAAATCCGGGATCAGCTTGATAGTACTGCGAAACTCTCCAAAGCTCTTGTAGATCAGACCCAAGAGAGAACCAAAGAACTCGGGGGGAAAATTGAGCAGACCGCCAAAGATACCAAAGAGACACTGAAAGATAATGGCGAATCCATTCTGTCCATCCTGGGTGTCATGCTAATTCTGTAATTGTATTGAACAGTCTCTGACCTTCAGCTTTATCACGATGAGAGAATGTCCCTAACTGTGGACAATCTGCATGTCTATGGATTCCAATCCCCCCAGATTATAGGATGGGGAGACTCAGTAACTGAGGCCTTGATCCAATCTCTGCAGTCTTCAAATTTCCAATTGCATGATGGTGATGTGGTAGTCATCACTTCTAAAGTCATCTCAATGGAAGAAGAGAGCAGTGTGTGGCTAGAAGAGGTAGTGGTCTCTGATAAGGCCAAAGCATTGGCAACAACATCGAAAATGGACCCCAAAGTGGTTCAATTGGTACTTGATGAAGCCAATGGGGAGGTTTACGGAGCTGTATTTCACGCTATTCTTGCAAAAACACCCTATGGCCTCTCTGCCAATGCAGGTATTGATCTTTCAAACTGCCCAGATGGCTATGCTCTGCTGTTACCTCGAAAGCCAGATGAATCAGCAGAGAAAATCCGAAATGAACTCCAGAAAGTCTTTGACAGAAAGCTTGGTGTCCTGATCACCGACTCACGAACAATCCCACTCAAACGGGGAACCACAGCGATTGCCCTGGGTGTTGCAGGATTTCACCCCCTTATAGATGATCGAGGAAAGAAGGACCTCTATGATTACACTATGACTATCACCACCCGGGCAATAGCAGATAATATCTCATCAGTAGCAAATATGGTCATGGGTGAGACAAATGAACGCCGACCATTTGCTGTAGTGCGTGGAGCTGACATCCAACTCACTGATGAGCCTGTTACAATGCAGACAACACTTATGCCAGAGGACCAATGCCTGTATTTCTCACCACTTCTCAACCTTATCAGGGGAACAGAGAAATGAGGCATCTAGGACGTGAACTCTCGGATCCACTGTTGGTGGGAGTGATGAACCTTTCGCCTGAAAGTTTTCATTCAGGATCTGTCTCTGATACAAAAGCGTCTATAGAGTTGAATCTCCAGGAAATGAGTGAATTTGGGGCTGTATGTGTCGATGTTGGAGGAATGTCGACTCGACCCCTCAACCTCTATGGTGGGGAACGTGCATCTGTGGAAGTGGAATTGGGTCGACTTGAGAAGTTTCTACCCCACGTGGTAGAAGTCAGTCGATCTTATGGTCTTGCAGTCTCAGTTGACACACAGTACGCAAAAGTGGCTAAATTTGCACTCAGTTGTGGATGTGATGTGGTTAATGATATCTCAGGATTGAAACAGGATCCACAGATGGCACCACTACTTGCAGATCATGATGCCGAGGTAGTGCTCATGGCAGCAGACAGCAAACCTGGAGATACCTGTGGTATGGATGCCACCTTACATGCACTGCAGCAGTCAATCACTCTTGCTGAAGAGAATGGGATTAATCGTGACAGATTGTCAATTGATCCCGGCTTTGGAGGCTGGCAGGGTCGCGATGCAAGCTGTGATCTGGATTTGATACGGAATTTTGAGAAATTGAAGGATCTGAACCTCCCAATTTATGTTGGCGTATCTAGAAAATCCACGGTCGCAACTCTTGAGGGTGGAAAAACACCTGGTGAGAGGTTGGTAGGTTCAGTCATTCTGACCCAACATCTCATCCAGAGAGGAGCGCATATTGTTCGAACGCATGATGTCAAGGAGACACGTTTGGGTCTGAATGTATTCAAGAATCTTGAGTAATTGGATGATCACACACAGGACATGTGGAGGAGTCTGCTTTGATGAAGCTCCTACAATACTCACAAACAATCGGTGGGTCTTCTGATTGCAGTATTTCGTAGTCCCTCTTCTTCAGTGGATAGACCTCAGGAGTTCTCCTGCTTTCCTCGGGGATCACAAATTTGATACGCCTTCGAATACCATACAGATAGACAAGTATCCAAGATGCCAGAAAGGCAAGAAACACCAGAATACCACTGACTGGGAGAATAGTACCAAGAATGAAAATCATCAGGAATACCAGAATAAAGAAGGGAAGGAAATAGAGGAGAGCAAACAGAATTCCTGTCAACAGGCCATTGAGATACTGGATTGTAATAATGAATTTGAATTGAGGACCTATTCGAGTGAGTGATTCTTCTATCTCCACACGCATTTCCCTGTAGTTCTCGTTGAGATCAAATCCTTCAAACACTTCATTGGTCCTGAGCTGGAGGTAGGTGAAACCAGCACCCATTACAATAGCCAAAAGCAGATTAAGAATCCCTGATTGAACAATGCCGAGAACGGGTGAAATGGCAACGTCGAAGTCTTGTAGAAAATTGGTGATCATCCTGGAGATCAGTGTGATCAATACCCACCATAGCCCTGTTGTATATCCCCAAGCACCAATAAGCAATCTCATTCCAAGGTACTGATCACTCAGGTAGTGATCGGACCAGAAAGGCTTGATTTCATAGACTCCGAACAGGTTCACAAGTTTCCTACCTCTGAGAATTATTTGAAATCTTGGGTGGAAGTTGAGAATTAGGGGGAGGATGAGACAGGCTTACCAAACCACAGAGTTTTTGTTGAACAGGTCATGAGATAAGGTATGACACTCATCTCGCTTGGTATCGAATCAAGTGCCGACAAGCTTGGTGTAGGTATTGTGGACAGTGATGGCAATATCCTTGCCAACAATGTGCGTACCTACAAACCAGCTATTGGGGAGGGAGTTATTCCCAGAGATGCAGCTGAACACCACGCCAAGAATGTACCTGAACTTAT
Organism: Candidatus Kariarchaeota archaeon; assembly: GCA_016839545.1. Classification (GTDB taxonomy): domain Archaea; phylum Asgardarchaeota; class Heimdallarchaeia; order Heimdallarchaeales; family Kariarchaeaceae; genus Kariarchaeum. The sequence goes on from JAEOUB010000425.1 coordinate 3,119, forward strand.
CAGAAAAGGGCTTGAAGATGCTAAGATTGATGCTTCTGAACTTGACTTCATCTCTTTTACTCAGGGATCCGGGATGGGACCCTGTCTGAGAGTGGATGCAGTGGCGGCAAGAACCCTGGCATTGCAACTCGATGTACCCATCGTAGGAGTCAATCACCAGGTAGCCCATGTCGAGATTGGAAGGCTCATTGGTAAAATGGATGATCCCGTCGTACTTTATGTGTCTGGTGGGAATTCACAGGTTATTGCCTATTCCGAAGAGCGATATCGGGTCTTTGGTGAGACACTAGATATCCCAGTGGGTAATTGCCTGGATGTCTTTGGAAGAGAGATGATGTTTGATGCATCTACCAAGCCTATGGGTGCGGTAGTTGAAGACAGAGCCAAACTGAGTACTGAGTACATCCCTCTACCTTATGTGGTCAAAGGAATGGACCTTTCGTTCTCAGGAATTTTGACTGCTGCGATCAATGCAGCCAGAGAGGACGGGGTTGATGTCAACGCTGTCTGTAATTCACTACAGGAAACTGTC
>JAEOUB010000044.1 GCA_016839545.1 Candidatus Kariarchaeota archaeon
ATATACCAGACGAAGAGGACATACCTGTGGAATATCGTGGTATCGGAATTAGAATAGAGGATGATATCTTGGTGACTGAAAATGGTTATGAGAACCTTACGTCCGGTGTGGTAAAATCAATTGAAGAGATGGAAGCCATAATAGGTACTATGGAACTTCCCTAATTCAAAACAAAAAGTGCAGTAAAACGCCCTAAAATGGCACCCACCAGTACAAAGGTCAAAGTCAAAATTATATTGAGCGATCCAAGTTGAAAACTTCCACTTGATATGGTATCAACAGCGAAAGTGGACATTGTGGTCAAACTTCCCATGTATCCTACTCCAAGCAATAGTGCCCAATCCTGAGAAAGTCTATCAGATTCATGCATTGTCATCAGAAAGCCAAGTAGAAATGACCCTAAGACATTTACAATGAAAGTAGAAAGAGGAAAACGCTCATGATTTATCATTATTGATAGTAGATACCGCGTCATCGTACCTAAAATCCCACCAAATCCTACGAGTGCCAAGTTTGGTATCTTTTCTAGCATAAACCCCTTCTACTGTGTCTATTTATGTACTAATCGTTTTAATCATCAGGTCGTGAAACTAATCTGTCTTCTGGACGTTAACTCGTGTTACACTGACAGAGCCTTGTTTTTGACTGACAAGTTTTGCACCCCAATCAGAAATACTCTCAATAATCTTACAGAGGACTTGACCAAACTCAGATATGAAATAAGCACTTCTTTGAGGACTTACTGAAATGGATCTTTTTTCAATTATTTCCTTTTCCTGAAATTCTGTCAAGAGATCAGAAAGTACAGAGGCCGACACACCAGGGATTTTTTCCTTTAATTCTCCGAATGACAGAGGTTCATGAGTGAGTTCATGCAATACAACGACACTCCATTTTCTTCCAATGAGTCGTATAGTTTCAAGTATTTCATTGGGAAGAGGGTTTTCTGATGTTTGATCCATCTACTGTACCTATTGTTCCTGTATACATAATTTCTTCGGATAAAGGATAGGTAGATTGTAAGTCTCCCTATTAGATACTAATCACGTTTGTAACTAATCCTCATCATCCCAAAGTCCTGCAGTGGCAGAACCACCTTTTCGTTTCTTTTTGGTTGGTTCTTTCTCCCATAACCCTTCCGTAGCACTTCCTCTTGATTTCTTCTTTTTCTTTATCTCAGAAGTAGGTGTCTCCTCTTGCTTTTTCTTGAACACACGTCCAACAGTATTATCTGATAATGACTTACCGAACTTGTTTACACTCCCTGCGATGTTTTTACCGGTTTCACTGATCTTCTTACCAGCCGATTGGAGGGGACCTTGATTTTCCTCTAGATTGTCAGTTTCTACGTCTGAGGCATCTCTCTTTTTCCGTAAACGCGGGAATAACCTGACTTTGGGTTCCTCTGGAGATTCTGTTGGCTCGTTTTCGAGAGTATCAAGTATTTCCATGAGATCTCCTTCATGCACCTTCGCTGAGATAATATTGCCATCAGCGTCAAGGATTTGACCTGCAATATTCCTATAGATCAATTTAGTTTCGGCCATTGGAATTGTCATGCGATCTCTGATTTTTGCAATAACAGTCCCTCTAAAGTAGATGTAATACAGGAAAGTCAAGACTGAAATGGGATAAACCAAAACCACTACTGCTGTAGATAGAAGTTGAAGAAACACGTTGATATTCTGCTGTAATTCTGCATTTGGATCACTTGATAGGCCATAGGCCACACTCAACGTACCAACAGCAATAAAGGAATTAAACCGGGCTTTGTACCTTCTTGATACCTGCAAATTAGTTTTATGTTTCGTATTCCATGATTTCAGTTGTAAGTCTTCAATCGCCCAAATAATTGGGACAATTGGAGTTAAAATTACTGGAATTATCAAGATAAGGAATGCCCAAGTAAATGTGGAGGCCTGATCGTATACAGGGCTGACAGGTTGAATGTTTGCGATTTTTGCCAATGTGGAAGCCAAACCGATGAATGCGATCATCATGCTCATAAATCGACTTACAGGTTCAAATAAACCAATTTTGTGAATGTTTTCCTTGAATTCGTAATAGGAGAATGACCCCCCGGCAACCAGTTTCCTTGCCCATTTATGCTGGGTACTGAAGAAGATGATATCTGGAGCGTATCGTTCAGTGAATCTCCTCCAAAGTGAGAAAATCAAGAACATAGAAAATGTCGAGGAGACAAACAGAATCAAGCTTGCCGCAGGATTAGTTCTGATGAAGAATCTGTACGTGTATAATCCTACCCCTATAAGTAGAAATGCAAAGACGATTGAGAAGTTGTCCTTTGCCTTGCGGGTGAGTCCTCTCTCAACTTCCACAAATGGTTGTAGGATAAATGATTAAAAAAGGATATGTGTTCAAAGATAGAGACCTATAATTCTCGAATTCCCAATATTTCACGATCTGAGATAACGAGATTCATACCATTTTCTATTTCAGACTCCACATCATCCAGATAGTCTCCTAAATCGGAGTCTCTATCCATCCAGTTTGTTTTGAAGTTGAAAATCAATTCAATATCTCCAGTGATACCGAGGTAATCCACATCTAACTGAGTATCTCTGTTGGGCTGTATTGCATCCAATGTCTCTTTCAACCCAAATGCTTGGGAATCAAGTTCAGGAAGATCAACCTCATTAAATTCATCTTCAAATTCATTGACAATTCCTCTGAACATGACATACCTGCGGTATTGTCCCTGGACCGACATGATTATCCTCTAAACAGAAGGTGTTCCATGAGAGGGGTTTGAAGCTTTTCGCTTTTGGACCAGTTCATATGTGGTTTGACCGATCTTCTGATCGAATTTGTCCGCAATATGCACGAATTCGGGTGCTAAAGCTGCCCTAAGTACCTCAGCAAATGTTTTTACTGGAATAATCTCAATCTTATCGACTAGATCTTTATCGAGATGTAAATCGTCAAGGTTCTGGAAAGGAACAATGACTCTCTTGATTCCTGATGCAATTGCAGCCTCAGTTTTGTAGGTTGCACCACCAATTGGTAAGACATATCCCCTCACACTGAGAGATCCGGTCATTGCTGTGTCCTGCCGTACAGGAGCGTTTTCAATTGCAGAGACGACTGCCGTAGCTATGGTGATAGAAGCTGAATCTCCCTCTACACCCCCATATGTGCCAACGAATTGGATGTGGATGTCTAAATCTGAAATATCTTTACCCATGTACTTCTTGATAAGGGCAGAGACGTTCTGTACAGATTCTCGTGCGATAACTCGAAGCTGACCAGTGGCAACAATCTTTCCAGCACCTTCACGATGG
>JAEOUB010000045.1 GCA_016839545.1 Candidatus Kariarchaeota archaeon
AATTCGATGTGCCAGGAGAGAATGATCACCAAATCGTTGTAGATGGTATTCCTGTATTTACCCATAGAACGTACATGGATTATGTGAAGGGTATGGCAATAGATTTTGAGGCACCTGAAGTCGAGGGCGGAGAAGGAGTATTCACCATGTTGAATGAGAATCCTGCCTACAACTGCGTACCGGGTGCAAAATTTGAATGTCCTTCCTGTAACTTGTATGAGGAAAGAAAAGACGATCCAGCATTCGTTAGCACTAATAATGCCTGATTGAGGTCAATACCTCATCTGCAACCGAAATTTTTAGAGGCGGACTTGGTCGTAGCTCCCCGTCAACGGTAATTGGCAGTGACCCCTTTTCATCCGACGGAATAAGCTCCAAATTCTTAAATTTCTTATAGATCACACGATCATCTTTGTACTGTTTCATCCGGGCAAGCTTGACAATAAGGCTCAATCCACTTGCCTTTTCAAAGCCCCGGGCAATCAGAACAAATGCTTCCCGTTTTTGATTGGTATCAGCCTCATCTGGGAACATCATGTATCCACCACCCATAGATGATGAGCCAAATCCCACCACAATCGCAGATAGATCATCGAAATCAAACTCCTCTCCATCGATAATCACTTTTGATTCCCATGATCTGTACAATCTCAAAGACTTGAGTAAAAGATAGAAGTATTTCGACATACCAAGGAATACTCGTCCCTCATTGTTCTCTCTTTTCTGTGCTACAAGGGCTCCAATACCCCATTCAATGGTATTGGTTGCATATTGTAAGTGCCCATCGGCATATTCAATTTTGAAAACAGGATGATTGGAGGTATTTGACTTGTCAAAGTACTCCAAATCTCGATAGTACCACCTATCATAGATGTCGTTCCCACCCCCTCCTGGAAGTATTCCCACTTTTATGGCCAACCCTGAATGCAATACAGTACTACAAACCGAGTGGACAGTGCCATCCCCTCCTAGTACGACAACAGCATCTGGGCTGTTCTGTTTCAGATAATCAGAAGTGAAATCATCAATTAGCAGGTTCTCATGACGATTTAATAGAAACTCATACCGTTTTCTGGTCTTCTTGTAACTGGCAGAACGATGATTGTAGACAATTAGGAATTCCTGCTGTGGAAAACGTCCGCCTGTTTCAGGAATTTGGAAATATCGCTTCACTCTTGCAATGAATTCAATATTCGATGAGGGCATAGATTGGGTGAAGGAATTTGCAGCCCTCTCCAGAAGAGTCCGTATTCCTGGGTTTCTCTTCTTGAGGATTAGGACCAAGGTTCGTTCTCCGATTGGCTCAAACATAACTACAAGATCAATTGAATTGAAAGAAACAATTCTACTCTCAGACTTGATAATTTCAGTCAGAAGACCGCCCACTCCCCTGATAAAATCACCAAAATTCTCTTCGTCAATTGCAGACTCTTTCGCAAATATATACCGGAACTGCTCATCTTCATTTTCAGAAATCAGAGCTATCGCCTCTAGCGGCTGTGCAACTGGCATAGATGACAGTGGATCTCTCGAGGAAATCATCGATAGGAATAGGTAGCCAAAGGCCACGATCAGATAAAACGGAGTAGTATACGGGGTAAAATCAGTAAATAGATAGACCAAAATTGCAGAAATAGTGACAAAAACTATAGGTAAAATAATGGGCACAAATGTTCCTTTCTTGAAGATTGATGGAATATCATAGTGATCAGTGAGTTTTACCTGATTTTGCAGGTGACGGACGATTCTATGACTGAGAATGATACCCTGTATTAATAGCATCAGAACGAGAATAGAACTTACTTTCACTCCACGTGTAAGATCTACAGATATTTGAGAGGATATCCAGCTCATCCCAAGATTCAAACCAAATATGATGGACGCAAGTGTCATTGTCTTTCTCTGGCGGTATGACGCTGACAGCTGATCATAGAAATAATGGGTCAGATAGAGCCCAGTAGTCAAGAATGAAGCCGAAATCGAAGACAACTGCAAGGCCTGTGAAATATCATTTACAAAATTCAGAAGAACGAAATCCAGACTTATCCATACAAGGATGAAGAAATTTGCAAGAACAAGTGTTCGGCTAATTTTCAATGAGAATCTCCGGTAGATTTGATAATGAATTGTGAAAGAAACAAGTGCAAACAACCCGCTGATGACAGATATAAAGTAAATGAACGGATCCATCAGAGAACCTCCTTTTCGGGTTTATCGGATATACTGAGCAGTAACTCGTTGAGGAGACTATCCATAAACTCTTTCGCCTCTGTGACGTCTTTTCTTTTCGACTTAGAGATTTCTAGATCGCGTAGATACTTTTCATTGCTACTCAGAGAATTTGCTATTTGATCAAGAACATTATCGAGCTGAGAGGATTCATGGTCAACAATCAGACAGAAGAGAAAGGGATCCTGCGATCTTATCATTACCTCCCGATCTTCCATTGAGACCAATTCGAGAGAACTGGTACTGTTCAATTCCAATTTCACCATTGTGTTACTGGCATTCAGGGCACCTGAGAATAAAGTCAAATCTCCGATACTCTGGTTTTTTGAGAATCGTTTCTCGTATATGGGGATCCCGGCAGCATTTATCACGAGAAATGACCAAAGACGTTGAGGTGACAGGATTGTGCTGATTGGTCGCAGTCCGTATGTCCATCCTATGAATGTTGTAATAAATATGCTAAGAAAGATAAAGAGAGTCACATCTGGAGACACATCAGGATTAATCTGAAGTAACCATATAACCAAAAGAAAAGGAATCAATCCCGGAAGAATTATTGCCAATGACGTCTGAGCTATTTTCCTAGACCCATCCGGATTATAGAAGGTCGAAAATAGGTTCAGTGCTCGTATCGCACGAATTGACCATCGGGCAGACCAAACATTGAGTAGCAGATTGCTTACCAGCAACATTGGACTGAAAAGATCAACCCAGTATAACCCACTTGGAGTGAGCTGTACAGACAGGAGTGCAGGATTGAAACTACTGATTATGTTGAACCCCATCAAACTTGCCATTCCGAAGGATGGTAGTCGAGTATCTCGATTTTTGAAAACAAGCATATGATGAAATCGATAATTAGCGTAACTGGTAATTTGTAGTGCAATAAACGAACCCCGCAGATACCAAAGTGCTAGCTCGGCAGATGGTGCCACCCTCATAAGAATAGTAAAACCAGACCATGGAACCCACCCTCCTGCGAAGACGTACAGCCATTGCTTAATGTTCATTGGTTTATTTCTAAATGCATAGAAAACGAAAGATGCATTCACAGTTGCGGAAATGAACGCCAGAACAACCAATAACAAAGGAATTGACTCAGTAAAAGAGGGCACCAACTTCCGGGGATAGTATTATCATAAAAGATTAACCTGTACATATAGGATCATATCAAAAGATACCATCCATCTGATACAAGCAATGTTTCAAAATAGGAAACGACAACTAGGTAAATATTGGAGTAATCTTAGAGGGATATAATGGTCAATCGCGGTGAGCTCTATGAGATCGACTATACCCTTAGCAAACGAATTGCATTTTTTCTATCATACGAGGGTCTCGCAAGGAAGTTCTTCCAGGTGATTACACTCACTGGTACTGCGATTATATGGTGGATAGGCCTTGGAATTTGGTATGCCGTTGATCCAAATCATAGACACGAGGCATATTCTATGTTCATCATTACCACGATAATGACTATAGCCGTCTTTCTGGCAAAGATACTGGTAAAACGTCCGAGACCGGAATTCAAAGATGACAGATATTTTTCAGTCTCATTTGATGTCTTCTCCTTCCCTTCAGGCCATGCAACAAGAGCAGCCTATGTCTCAATCCTGATGCCTCTGTATGCACCTGAACTGGCACTGCTCTGGTACATCTGGTCACTGCTCATGATTGTTTCTCGGCTAGTTTTAGGAGTGCACTATATCTCAGATATAATTGCAGGGCTCATTTTCGGATCCTTGTCCATACTTCTCCTCTCAGTACTGGGTATAGTTCCATATTTCCCTGGCTTTGATCTAATTTCGTGAAATTTAGTCGGAATTTGCCAGAAGCCGCATAGATTTCATAAATGAAACTTCCTGTGTTTTGACATAACTTCGATTTATTCTAGCTTCCAAGACATTGATTGCCTTAGCGATCTCTCGCTTTACAGTACTATTCTCCTCATCCTCAAGAGCTTTGAAGAGATAATCGAAGGAGTTTTTTGTACCAGATCTGGCAATTAAATCGGCTGCAGCAGCTCTGACAAAGGGGTTGGAGTCGTTCAGAGCGTCATATGTACTTTTGTAGATACGGTTATTATTTCGACATAGAGAGTACATGTCAACGATTCTTCTAATACTCTCTTGCTTGAGATCACGGTTCTTATCTACATGGCTCTCAGGAAGTATCAAATCCTGAGGTACTCCCACAACTGCTTCTTGGAGGTCATGGAGGTTAATTGTGTACTGAGACATCAACATCAGATTGTCAAATTTTTATAAATAAGGTCATAATACACAGGTAATATCTCGATATAGGCAAGAGCTAACTCACATTCCTTGTTGGAGTGAGAACCTACAAATATTTATCAGATTATCTGTATCTAGAACCATGGGCGAATTCCACCTCCAAATTCTCAAGAAAAACGAGGAAGAAATTAGAGAATTCGCCGAATCCCTAATTCATTTGGTCAAGGAGATGGACAAGCACACAGTAGAGGACGAGATTGAGAAAATCAGGGGGTTCTACCACATTGACCATTATTTCATTCTTCAAGATGAGAGAAAAATAGGAGTAGTCAAGATTTTTCAAGGGACTTTCTACTACCTTGGTATTGAGGAAGGATACGACACAGATGCAGTATCACAAATCATAACTAAAATCGAGGAATACCTTGGAGGTTGGCGTGTTTCAAGACTTGATGCACAAATACGAGATATCTACCTTCCAGCAATGCAGAAACTGGGATATACTGTAGAATTTGGGAGATACAAAATGTCACTGGATCTTTCTCGAGTCACGAATATGCAACATGGAGAGGGGATCCGAACTTATCAGGAGGCAGATATGCCAATTCTCATTGATATGGTAACTGATGCTTACCGAAATAGCAAGGATGAGAAAGTTGGAATATTCAAACCTGGAATGGCTTCAACAGAACTGCCAAACATTGTCAACGGTAAGTTTGGACGTTTCCGACCTGATCTAACCTCTGTCTTTACCTCTCAGGACCCAGACTATATTGAAGGTGCGTGTCTTGTATCAATAACAGAAAATCAACCCTTTGTAGTACTAATAGGTGTTAGAAGATCTGCTCAGGGAAATGGTATTGGAAGGAAGCTGATGTCGTGGGTTGTAGATCGTGTTATAGAAGCGGGGTATCAGGAGATCAAACTCTGGGTTACATCTGGAAATGAGGCTGCTGAGCAATTGTATAAATCCATGGGTTTTGAGACTATATCAAGTATTTACCATATGTACAGATCACTCTGACGTATGGCGAAGTTTGCCATCCACCCAAACCTGATGCAGTGGTTTTTCTTTCAGCAGTTCAAAATTATCAAGCAAGGCTGGGTTGACCACAACGAAATCTGCCTTGTACCCCTCTTTCAGTTTTCCTAAATGCCGCTCCTCTCCCACTGCGAATGCTCCATTTTCTGTGTAAATCCGTAGTGCCTCTTCCCAACTCAACCTCTCATGTTCCTTCCACGTCTCACCCATGGGATCAGGATGAAAGAGAGCACAATACAGCCCCCAGAAGGGATCTGCATCCTCGATAGGTGCATCAGAGCCTCCAGCGGCGATCACTCCGGCATTGATCAGTGTTTTCCAGGCATATGCATAATCTAGGCGTTCTCCTCCACCAAGTCGTTTCTCAGCCCACCTTGCATCTGTCGGTACAAAAGGTGGTTGAATATTGGCAATGTAACCATTTTGAACCATCCTATCCACGAGATCCCGTGCTAAGATCTGGCAGTGAGTAATGATCGCTCTATCGGCTGCAGTTATTCCAGCTTTCTGAAAACCATCCATGACTACCTCTGCGGCATAATCACCAATGGCATGGACTTCAAGCTGATATCCCATCTGATGAATGCGAGCAATCTTGGTGGCAAGTATCTCTGGTTGATCGATTAGCAACCCCTTCTGGTCAGACCCATCATAGTTTTCTCTTAACGCCGCAGTCTCAGCGCCAAGTGACCCATCGGAGAAGAGTTTAACCCGTTTTGCAGTAAGTAGTCCATGTGACTCATTAACCGGTGGAACTCCTTTATCAAGATCTGAATATTTGTGAGTGAGAAATACCCGGAGAGGAAGCTCATCATTGTCTGCCAATTTTTTATAATATTCCCATGCTTGACCATCATTAGTATGAACTGCAGTCAGTCCTTTCTCCACACATATTTGGACTCCTCGCCTATAGTATTCCAGTCTTAGGGCATCATCTAGGTGTGATATATGAGGTGCAACTAATGACAAGCCAGCCTCTCTAAGGACCCCAGTCACATCTCCATCCTCGAAATGATCGATCTGTCCTCCTTGGGGGTCAGGAGTATTGGTTGTGATCCCCATGATTTCCAGTGCTTTGGAATTGACGACACCAATATGATTGCAAGCTCTGTAAAGCAACACTGGAAGATCTGGACTTATAGTATCCAGATCATGTTTGGAAGGATACCTCCCATCTTCCATAAGATCCTGATCCCAACCATGACCGATGATCCACTCCTGATCTGGATTTTCTTCCCTGAATTCTTTCAACTTGTAGAGCATCTCAACAATAGATCCTGTACCATGGAGATGAAGACGAGTGGACATTCTGCCAAGTGAGTAGACGTGAATATGCGAGTCATGAAGTCCGGGGAGAATCAGTCTTTGCCGCATATCAACTCGATTCTCAATATCGGGTAATGTTCCATGTCCCAGATTTTGGATGATACCATTTTCGATGATCATCCAGGAATAATCGCCATCTTGTGTCGAAATCTGAGCATTGTGGATAAGAGCCTTCATGATCTTTCAATATCCTTGAGGATTATTTGTTTTTCACCTGATGAAAGTAGTATGAACACTAAAGCCACATCGAAAATATGATTAATATCAACTGAACACGAGTGTGATAATGGTTGACCTAGTGGACTTTTCAATGACTGAAATAGTAATTGTTGGGATTGTGATTGTTATCTCTCTTCTTCTCAACACGGTCCTGCAGAAGCTGGTAATTCGCTTGCGAAAACGTTCTGCTCGTAACCGAGCGGTCAATCAAAGAATATTTCTGAATAATATTCAGAACCCATTGAAACTCTGGGTTGTCCTTGGTACCATTTACGGAATAGGGTCCTATTTCAAGCTTGATGATATCCCAGTCTTGGTTTATCTCTTGAGCGCCTCGCTGGTCACAATCATAATAACATTTGTATATGTCCTTTACAGGGCTGTACAATCAATAATTCAGTACTACATCAGAAAGGGTAGATTGCCAAACACAACGATTTTCAATACTCTCACTGCTATCGTCACCATTCTTATCGGTATCACGTTGATCTTGGCATCTTTGGGCATTTCAATCACACCTATTGTTGCTGCCTTTGGTATAGGTGGTCTTGCTATTGCATTGGCATTACAACCGACCCTGGCTAACCTTTTTGCAGGTATATCCATCATTGCCAGCAAACAGATCAATCCCGGTGATTTTGTTGAGCTGAGCTCTACACAGGCAGGGTATATAGAGGACATCCAGTGGAGAACAACTTCAATTAGAACAGTGCATAACAACATGATCATTATTCCAAACTCGATTGTGTCCAACCTGATTATTACCAACTACTCACTGCCAAAACAGGACCTTGCAGTGGTGGTGCCAGTGGGAGTCCATTATGAATCCGACCTGGAACATGTAAAGCGAGTCTGCCTTGAGGTGGCAGCTGATGTAATGATGTCAGAAGAGGAAGGGGTCAAAGAGGAGGAACCTGTAGTTCGCTTCAGAAATTTTGGTGCATCCAGTATAGATCTCAACGTCATACTCAGAGCAAAGGAATATGCAGGACAGCATCATATCAGGTCTGAGTTCATCCAGAGGCTGATGAAACGATTTCGAGAGGAGAATATCATTATACCCTATCCGATAACCACCCTAGAATTTGCTGAGGGCCACCGTCCACAAAAGGAATGATACATGGTCAAGAGGCAAAGAATTTGTAACCATACACGATGGTGATTGTATGCCTGTAAGGAATCAAGGTTTTGCCTCACTCCATACCGTTGAGGAAGCGATTCAGATCCTTCACGAGAGAGTAAATGATCACACTGAGACCGAACAGGTTAGTACAGCACAGGCTATGCATCGAAAACTGGCGACAGATATCATAGCTGGATTTGATCAGCCTGGTTTCAAAAGGGCAGCAATGGATGGCTTTGCAATAAGAGTAGAGGACTCATACGGGGCATCAGATACAAATCCCAAGCAACTGGACATAGTCGGATCAGTTGAAATAGGAGATACCTCCGCACCCGCAATTCAATCAGGTCAGGCAATCAGAATATCAACAGGAGCACCTCTGCCTGATAATGCTAATGGTGTCATCAAGATAGAGGATACAGAGGTATTTGGCGAGAAAGTTGAGATATACAGCTCGATAACCGAGGGCAAAAATATTGCACGAGAGGATGAGGACGTCAAGAAGGGTGAAGTAGTACTGAAAACAGGCACTATCCTACAACCCTGGGATATCGGTATCCTTGAGTCCCTCGCACAGCCAGTGGTGACCGTATTCAGCAAACCCAGAGTTGCGACTCTGTCTACAGGTAATGAGCTTATTGGATCAGGAGAGATACCGTCCATGGGTCAGGTTGTCGATTCCAATCGACCTTCAATCAATGCGTGGATTGAGAACATGGGAGCCGAAGTGGTACTCACAGAAACGTGTCACGATGAAAAGGAGGAAATTGCTACAAAACTGATCAATCTGGCTACACAGTCCGATTTGATAGTAACATCTGGTGGTACCTCAGTTGGCACAAAAGACTATCTTGGAGAGTTGATTGAGGAGCTTGGAGAACTCTGGGTTCATGGCATCGCCATACGACCTGGAAAACCCGTGGCACTTGGAAAAATCAGGCATGATAGTGGAGAAACGATAATTATTGCATTACCTGGATATCCACTTGCTGCATTTCTCAACTTTCACCTGTTTGTATCCTCCCTGCTCCACCGCTGGACTGGCAGGAGAGAGCTTCTGTCAGAGAGGAGGACGGTTAGACTTGCTGAGAAGGTGGCTTCCAAGGTAGGAACACATGATTTCGTAAGATTACGAGATAGTGCTGAGGGAGCGCGTTTGATACGGATTACAGGTGCAGGGATCCTGTCTTCAATTGTTCGTGCGGACTACCTGCTGGAGGTACCCACAACAGTGGAGGGATACAACGCCGGTGTAGAGGTTGAAGTTTACGTCCTGCGATAAGGCAGACACTATCAATTATTAGGAAGAAGGAGGAGTCAAAACAGATGGGACGCAAGGTTTTTCGCAATCTGGTAGATCAGCAAACTGCACGGGAGATGTTCTACGAGCACCTGGATAGGTCATGGACATCAAAAGAGACAATTCCTCTGCTGGATGCCCTGGGAAGAACCACAGTTCAATCAGTATTTTCACCAATCAATGTACCTCCGTTTGATAGGGCAGCAATGGATGGATTTGCAGTCCGTGCCTCAGACACAGTTGGAGCAGAGGAGGACAGTCCCATAGATCTGGAAGTCATTGGTGAGATCAAAGCAGGGTATGTTTTTGACGGCATAGTTGACAAAGGACAGACAGTCGAGATCTCAACCGGTGCCCCAATGCCCACCGGTGCGAATGCTGTGGTCATGGTCGAATTCACCAACCGTGAGAGAGATAGAGTAAAGATCACGAAAGCAGTGACTCCAAGTCAGCATACCATGTCTGCAGGTGCAGATATCCAGCATGGTGAGAGAATACTTGCAGCAGGAACACACCTCACCTCTCGAGAACTGGCAGTACTGGCAGCAATTGGACTAGCTGAGATTGAAGTCTACAGGTTGCCAAGAATAGCTGTCTTCAGTTCAGGAGATGAGATTATTCCTCCTGGAACTGAATTGCTACCTGGAAAACTGTATGATATCAACTCTACAGCCATTATGAGTTCTCTCCTGGAAAATGGTGGAAATCCTGAATTTAAGGGGATCATCACAGACCAACGCCAGGAGATCACGAAGCAACTGGCAGCAGCACTGGATTCTGACTTGATTGTGATCTCAGGGGGTACTTCAGCAGGTATGGGTGATGTTCTCTATGAGGTGATTGACGAGCTGGGAGAACCAGGACTTCTAGTCCATGGAGTACAGGTTAAACCAGGAAAGCCCACGATCCTTGCAGTTTGCAATGGCACCCCAATCGTGGGACTGCCAGGATATCCCGCATCTGCACTCTCTATTCTCCAGCTGTTTGTGCTTCCCCTGGTAAGAGAGATGGCTCACCTCGCCCCACTGTCAAGCGGGAGCATCATCAAGGCACTGACCCGACAACGTCTCCGCAGTGTCGAGGGCCGCTACGAGTTCAAAC
>JAEOUB010000426.1 GCA_016839545.1 Candidatus Kariarchaeota archaeon
CATTATCTATACTGTACTCTTGGCGTGTTTTTTCATCTCGAAGAAACTGGTGCGGTGCTCCGCCGCGCATGGGTGAAAACTCTAACACCCTATCAGCCGAGTTGCAAGCTTCGCTGGCCGACTCTTGCGATCTCTCTTGGCACGGATAGTAACTTGCCGAACTCTGGATCGCGGCGATTCTAGGCTCAGGTCTGCAACTGGCTCCGGGATCGGCTCCTACGATCGCCTTTTAACGCAAGGGTACACTTTTTTTTCTCACTTTATCTGCTGGATATGTTTGCAGTGGCCGCCTGATTTAGACAGACGAAACATAAAATGAGAGCAGGTACAGCTCCATGATCCGTCGGCATGCTCAGAGACGGTATAGATTGCACCCTTGCTACCTGCCACCTCAAACGAGTGAACTGTCTCAGGTATCTCCCCTCGTTGACCTCTCGGTTGACCTCTTGGTTGACCTCCAGGTTGGTCAGCTTTGGCTTCAGGTTTCTTTCCCGCAGGTTTCATTCCTCCCACAAATTCGGCAGGATCTCCACCCACATCTTCTTTCCTGATCTTTATCTGGAAGGTGTCATAGGCATCGGGCTTGAATTCCAGCGTTGCAATATTCTTCGATGCCTTCTTGAACTCGGTATCATACGGCATTGTCCCACTTTTCTCCATGTGATCAAACATACGCTGTGACAGTATATCTGAGATCCCTCGCTTGTCAGTTGCCTGGATCTCTCCGCCTACTACCACCTTGTAGTCAGTGCTGACCACAGTTCTCTCAATATCTGCAATATATTCCCGGGATTTGATCACCAGCAGATCGCCGTCCTTGAGATACCAGTTATTGAATACTTTCTCCTGCACAAAATCTGTGGTAATCCGGTATCCCCATTCATCCTCATCAAGCTCGAGACGTAGCTCTGTCATGAGAGTACAGGATGGGATTCACTATAAAAAATACTTGGGAACCGTGGGGAGACATTGATAAATTGGTGTGGATAGTATAGCAAATCTTACCCCGACCTCTTCCTCTATCCGTCCCCCTGTACACCACAATGCCTATAATCCAACAATCCCCTCAATGGTTATCCTGCTGTGATACCATGTCGACTCCCGTGTTTCATCACTTCGTCATCTTTGACTTTGACAGCATTGTGCATATCTCGCACAGTGAGGGAGGACTGACCGCAGCAGCTGACCGCAATAACACCATTCTCATCTTTCGCAATCCCGGAAGAGGACCCACACTGCAAGAGGGTGAGATCATCAGTATCGTCCTTGACCAGTTTGACTCGATTAGCCAGTTGCAGTGGGTCACAGGTTCCGATACCCTGCTCATCCGGCAGGAAGATAAGATCAGTCTCTGGGATATCTATGCCAATCAGTTACTGGCCTCATACCTGATCACAGAACCAGTGCTGATTGCCAAGCAGATCTCCAATGGTATGCTGGTGGTCGGTACCAGTGGCCGTTTCTCACTGTTCACACCAGCCTCTGAGATCACCTCGCAGATCCGCTCAGATCTCGTCATCAGTATTGAGGAGGGAGTCATAATCTACCCCCACCGGTTCCGCGTGGTGAAAGGTGAGTGGACGGAGGACGAGATAACTTTCTCACGATCCGACAGATCGGTTCGCAATGCTCTTGCAAACGCCAATGATCTTGATATCGAGGCTGATGTGCTCTCAATCGGTCCGTCTCTGGATAATTACACTATACCCCGGACCTTCAGAAAATATCTCACAGATACACAGATTATCATTGTCATCAATCTCCAGGGTGCATTCATCATCCGATCCCGGACTCAGGATTTCTTTGTTCTTCTGTCTCCTAACAAAGCAGTTCTGCTCCCTCACAATACCCTGGTTCTGCCATCATCCCTTGACAGTTACTGGATTGTCCGAAACGATACTATGGAGCAGCGGATTGTACTCAAAGGTGGATTGATACTTGAGGATCTGCAAACTGATATTGACCAGACACTACTGGGACTGGACAATGCACCTCATTCATTTCATCTTGATCCCACTCAGGACCTTCAGTATGCAAGAATGGCAATTGAAGAGGCCCTGCTGTGGTATCCCGACTACGAGCTCGATTACATCTTCTACGACCTTCTCACTCGAGATGGTTCATTTTTTACCAATTTGGGACGTCGCAAGCACTCCTATATACAGGTCAACTACAGGCTCACCACCCTGCTTCTCTGGGATCGTGGCAAGAGTTATCCCTCAGGTAGGATGGTTCAGTACGAGCTCTATGACCCCGAAGCACCCGCAAATATCCTCTATGACGAGGATATTTTGGGTCAGCGCTACAGCCCAGAGCAGTTTTTGGAAGATCCAGATCTCGAGTTCCCTCTGATCCTCCCTGCTTGGCATCAGGTTAATCTAGAGGTCTTGGGGAGACATACCTCATTCACTCATGTCCTCTCCTACTCGCAGCATTTCCTGATGATGGAACGCTGGAGTCAATCAATCAATGCCACCCTGCTTGAATATCCAGAACAGACGCCTAAGTCATCATTTCTACTCTTTGGGGATCTGGTTCTCCACATGGGTGATCAGGAAATACGGTTTGAAGATATTGCCCCCGAGTGGGAATTACATGATCAGACCGGTTTTCTGGTCTACTACGCCATTGATGGCTATTGTTACATCATTAATGCGTACGACAAGTACTTGCTCCCTATTTACAGCTTCCCCAATCCTCTTCCCTATCGGATCTCATTCACTCCTGACGGGCAATATATCGTTGTCATCTCATTTGAGCTCCGCGAGACTGAACTGCATCCACGACCGCTCAATAGTGGTGAACAACCAATCCAGACCTCTTTCCCCTATATCACCATGAGTGTCCATCACATCCTACATGAAAAGAGGTACTCTCGCTCAGCCCGGTTTCCCATATTTCTGGATCTCAAGGAAATTGATTTACAGTTCACTTCAGACAGGATCCACCTCTTCTATCCCTCCTACACAGACAGTACCGAGGAGGCAGTTCTCGTTTTTGATCTCTCTACACACAAGTTCCATCATGTCAATGGGTCACAGGCTAAACGGATGTGGATGAGTTACAGCAAGGACTCGCCTCAGTCAAGGATCAATAAGGGCGAGGAATTTCCTGCAGAGAAGCATCCTGAAATCAAACGTGAGTATGTTATGAGACCATTTTCCATCTACAACAATACCTTGGTAAGAAAGGATGATGGACAGGTGATCTCATCCACTGGAGACCTGGTTCTCATGTCCCAACAGTCAACTCTTGAACTCTACGATCTCAAGGACACCATTGAGCTGGAAGTACCATTCTACTATACAGACGTCCTGAAACCGATTTATATCAAAAACAGCGAGCTCGCTCGAAAAGTTCGACCCCTTGCTGTACTTGGTTATATTGACCAGTTACCCTATCATCTATCTTTCACACTTGAAAAACTACCCAAGAAAAAGTGGATACAGATAAGGATGATCGAATTCGCCAGCAAAAGTGCAGAGCTTGGTGAGGTTCACACATCCACTGGGATTGCTTACCAGCATCCCCAACCAGATGTATTTACAAAAGCTGTACAGGAACAGCTACCCAAGTAATCAGTTTTTTCTGAGGTATCGATCAATCTCAATCTTGTACTGTTGTGCCAATCTTGGATGAGATAGTTTCAGGTGCTGTATTGACCCTGTGAGACGGATATGCTCTGCTGCCTGTTCATCATCATCCTCAATAAACCTGAATTGATGGACAGCAGCCCGTACTCTCTTCCTCCATTCCCTTGATACTTTAGGTGTACCCTCGTTAAGAATCAATCCTGTTACCTCTTGGCGATGGTGGGGAAAGAGGATCTTTACTTTGTCCGGATGGGCTTCAAGTCCGAATATTTCCAGAGTTCTCCGGGCCATGTACAAGATTTTTCGGTGATCCGTTGAGGGTTTCTTGGTTGAGAAGGTTAGATCATCAGCATACCGTGTATAGATAAAACCAAGTCCATTGGCCCGTTCGTATAGTTGTCGATCAAATCGAGAAGCTATCATATTGGATATTCCAGGGCTTGTAGTAGCTCCCTGCGGGAGATAACGACGGGGACTGCATGCCCAGTACGTCTGGTCACCAATCTTGATCTCTTGGTATCGTGGTTTTGTTGTCAGTAAAGCAAGGTAGGTGCTGATCTCACGGGAATATCCAAGTCGATGAAATCCAGCTCTCACCATGTAGAAATTGACATTACCAAAGAAGTTACGAATATCAATTGTGACAAGACTCCTTGCATTACTGTGCTCTCGGGCATTGTCAAGGATGTTATGCCCTTTTCGGAAACCATGTACATAACTTTCAAAATTTAGTTTGTCAAGTATCTCCTCTTTGATTATCTTCTGTACTGCACGCATAGTCTGGTTTGGTGATGCGATTCTTCTGGTCTTTTTCCCCTTTTGAATAGTGAATTCTGTGTAGTGTATCCATGAAGTTATCTCACGGTGATAACTCAGCCATCTGAGACGTTCTTCAGTCATGTCCAGCAACTTGGCCAATGATGCGGATGTAGGGATAGATGGTAATTTTCTCTGTTTCAATCTCTCTGTGTTTTCTTCCATTTCTCCTAGCCAGGCTGACACACCTTTTCCAAGGAATTTGTTCTGGGTTTGCTTTTCAGTTTGCACTTTCTCCTTTTTGGCTTTGGTTTCTCTACTCTCCTCGTACATCTGTCGTTTGATCTCTGCAACTTTGGGATCTTCTTTTCCATTCGGGAGATAGAGCTCGTAGATTTGGTCCTCAATGTCATCATTCAGTTTCTGAATTCGTTCCAGTGTTAGTGGATCAGGTTGAGGTAGCTTATCATCCCAGATCCCAAGTGACATCATTTTCTCAATCCTCTTATCAAGAGACAATCGCTTA
>JAEOUB010000427.1 GCA_016839545.1 Candidatus Kariarchaeota archaeon
CTGAGGAGAATATACTCTCCCTAGTTCAGTTCCAATCCCATCTTGCCAGCTCAGGTGTATCTTGAGCATGTCATCACACCGAGTTGCCTCCTCTCTCAACAAGTTCAAAGAGGACTCGAATCTGTCTAGTATCTCCTGTTCTGAGTGAAATTGTGAGACCATAGGTCGTATTTCATTGATGTATGTCTCAAGTGTGTAATCCTCAGCAATCATGACAAATAATTGGTTGAGGTTATTAATAAAGACCAACCGAGTTTGTTAAAAGTGAACAGACCACCTAAAGACAGTGATATGGATGAATTTTCAAGATTCTGTCCAGACTCTTTCGTTCATCCAACTTATGAGCCAATCCTTGACTGTTTCACGCTCCGGCCCAAGTAGAAGTGAATGTGGGGAGGACTCTGCCCGTTTGAAAGTTACAGGTGTCTCCGTCAGGTATTTTCGAATTTTATCTGGCTGCACCTGTAGTGTCTGGTGATCCAACCCTGCCGAAATATACAGCATGGGTATTTTCAGCTTCTCGTATCGCTCCCTGAGGACACTGCATGCATCAAAAATACCTCCTATTGCAAAGAGAGGACTGGCAGCATATGAAGACACATTCTCTCGCTTATTTCTCTCTCTCTTCTTCTTAGATCTGGGCCAATATTTCACCAGTATGGACGCCTGCCTCACAAATCGTGCAGGACCAATATCGAGCTCGACAGGAGAGCACATAGCAATAATTGTTGTCAGTGGGTATACTGTGCCTAGAAGCATTCCCAGTGTACCACCCAGGGAGTGGCCGATATAACCAATCTCTGAGTAGTCCTTGCAAACCTCTTGGTAGTGCCAGACAACAGATGCAAACCACTCCGCACTGGTAGTCTGTGCCAGGTGTCCGATCGATGTTCCATGACCTGACAGGCGAATAGCTCTGACATAGTACCCCTCTGCAGCCAAGAAGGGTGCGACCTCTCTGAAAATCTCAGGAGTTGCCGCAAATCCATGGCAGAGTAGTATGGCTCTACCATTAGGGGCAGTGGGCTTGATTTCAAACCAGCCCGAGCTTGGCTTGATTGTACGATCCACAGACTGTGGGACAAATACCTGTCCCAGAAGATGTACTGTATCTGCAAGACCCTCTTCCAAACCAAGTAATAGAGATCTTCCCACTGCTCCCAGTTTTCTTGCCAGGGTGACACTCACACGCTCTGTTGGGGGTATGGCAATTTTCTCTACCTTGTCGTCCTCAATCATCTCCACAGCTATCCCTCCAGGTGGTCTACCAGGTATGCCAGGCGATCCCGATGAGATGGCTGCTTTCTTGCAAGCCTGGCTATGATGGGCAAGATGACGATAAAAGTCATCAATGGAATTATGACATACCACGACCAGTCAAGCCCCCAGACTCCTCTGTTCTCACCCGTGTATCGATCAATTCCAGCAATGAAGACTGAGAGGAGGATTCCACTGATTGGAACCATGAGCCAGCCATAATACGGCTGGTAACGTATGAGCTGCACAGAAATGAACAGGATCCAGACCCCCAGAGTTGCCCACCCTGACCATTGCAACTCGCTGTTGGTAGATGAATTCTCGTCAATGAGGTCAAATGCAACCAACATCAGGGAGATAACGGCGACCATTGCTGATGTAGCCCACCAGCTGAAATTGTAACTCACTCTATCGCCAGAGAGTCTTCTGCCACAGTGGGGACAGACTTCATGTGTTGACACGTCACCTGTCCATCTTCGTGTTTATCAGTATTGGGAGAGGTACATTTGTGACCGACTAATTTTCACCCAAATCCAGTCTTTTTATAGGGATACAGACTACTAGGATGTATGAGGGCAACGATTCTTCTGTTCATCCTTCTGCTGGCAGTTCCGGTTCAGGCAGATGTTCCAACTGAGCTGGAGGTCAAGGTTCATGAACTGATCAACGAGGTCAGGCTGGATCGGACGAGTCATGGTCAGGAATTACAGGCTCTCAGACTTCACTCTGTGCTGATTGATGTTGCCCGTGCCCACAGCGAGGATATGCTGCAACGCCAGTACTTTGCCCATGTGAGTCCTGATGGTGATGATGTAGCAGATAGAGTCGAGGAGGCAGGTGTGGACTATACAGCAGTTGGAGAGAACCTGTTCTGGATGGAAGCGGGTCCTGGTGCTGATGTGGCATCGGAAGCAGTGGATGGCTGGGTCAACAGTCCGGGTCATTATGCCAACATCCTGACATCCTATGCATTCACAGGGATTGGTGTTGCCACAGACGGCAGCCAGTACTATATCACACAGGTCTTCTACTCAGGAGATCCTGCACACCTGAGAGATATTGGGCAGATTTATGACAATGATGATCTGGATGCAATTGTTGAGGAACGCCCTAGGTTTCGGCTAACGGCGGAGATGGGTGCTGCCATTGTGATTGTGCTGGTGATTGTCATCGGGATCGATGCCAACCGCAGGAACAATCGCTACTACGGGAGACGCTGACATGTTACAGCTTGGTGACAGGGTAACCAACTACAGCTTGAACTCCAC
>JAEOUB010000428.1 GCA_016839545.1 Candidatus Kariarchaeota archaeon
GCTCAGATTGACAAGATTTTCTCAAACAAACTTCGTGTTGATATCATGCTCCACTTGCTCTCACAGGGCGAGCTGACCTTGACCCAGATCACAGAACTGACGGGAAAGAGCAAATCTGCAATGTCTCGACAGATGAAACAGCTAGTCCAGTATGACATGATAGACGAGTTTGAACAGGATCTCAACAACCCCGGTAGCCCTCACAAAGCATATCGGATAAGCCAATCATTTGTAGACACATTCATGCGTATCAGGGATCAGGATGCCTTTTTTGACCAGCCAGACAGGTCATCTTACATCTCCTATATCATGGGAATGATAGCTGTCTCCTCCAGGATGAATTCCCTGACTAGGAAGTATCTAGAAGGTCTGGAGGGGGGAGAGAAGCCTCAGAGTTTTGTGGATATGGGGATGCTGATAGTTGATGAGAGCAGTGTCGAGGAGGCCAAAATGCTCATTGAGAAATTCGTGAGAGATATCTACAAGTTGCCAAAATCAGGTCCTGGAGAGCATTTGATCTCAATTTCTATGTTTCCATTCGGTAAAATACTTGACTAGTTGAATGATTTTCTAGAAGCCTTAATACAATATTTTTACCCGAAATATTATTATCTAATTGTCGCTTCCTCTACTCATGAATATCCGTGCAGTTCTTCTAATATGTTTAATTAGCGTCTCAGGCGCTTTGAGCTATACTTCTCCCACAGAAGATATTGATACATCCAATCATATACCACTCTGGAATGTCGGGGATTATTGGGAATTTCAGGATTATGAGTTTGATTTCTCCACATATTATTTGAATGGAACCGTCATATTTGATCCTGTGTTCGCTTCCTATAATTTGACTGAAATTGTGATTTTCGAGGGAATAGAAGCGTTTAGAGTATTTATAGATACAGGAAATCCGTTCCTTTTCTATTACTACTACTCTACATCGGATTTCGCACTACTTGGCGTAGAAGCCTCATTCGAAACAGGGGGGAACCGATATGATACAAAAATTCCATACAACGTCGATGGGAATCCTTATCTTAATTTTTCAGATTTTGGTGAGGGTTCACACATATTTGATGTGAATCTGTCGGGAGCAGCCACTGTTACGAACACAACCAATCCAGCCGACAACTCAACGACGGTCACAAACCAATATCAGAAAGAGATGTATAATATCTCGAGTGAGTATGTAACAATAAACGGGTATGGTTTCGATGCCTATCGAGTTGACAGTAGAACTCTCGAATACTCGGGTAATTCCACAGAGTATGAGAATGGAGAGTTGATCTCTGAATCCAGGGAAAGCAGGGAGTGGTTTGCCAATATGACTGGTTATACAGAGAGTTTCTACTCCCACGATTATAAAACTAACATCACCACTTCAACAGTAGATACACTGTACCATAATACCACACTGGGTGATTACACTTTTTGGGTCAGCAAGAGATTCGGCCACATTATCATGACAGAAACAACAGTTACTATATCAGACAGTACAACCCTTTTGTCAGTAGAAACTGTCAACGGTACGACTTACAGTAGTTCATTTGATGAAATCATTCATATTAATGGTCCAAATGCAGGTTTGTCAGGTTTCGGGAATTATTACTATTCTCTCTATGGAGACAGTGATGCACCGGTTCACAGCTCCTCTACTACGACTTCAACTGTTGCAAACAGCACGACGACCACTGAAACATCCACAAATACCACTATAAGCTCCACTGCTACAAACACTACATCGTCAACATCCACAACTGCTATGAACTCAACGACATCAAGTCAGACATCTACCGGAACTTCGACAAATTCCACCTCAGAGACTTCCACTACATCAAGTACTAATACAACTAACTCTGATACAACTTCATCGAGCAGTTCAACATCTACCACAACCACTTCTGAAGACCCCACTTCTAGCACTTCAACTTCTGAAACTAGTGCAACAACAAATCAGACCTCTTCATCCCCTCCTGAGGATTCTACTGAAGGTAATATCACCTCCAGTTCCAGCGGAATAAACACCACGGAGGTCACGCTGCCCATCTCAATCTTTGCATTCACGTTGTCCTTTGTTGTAATACAAATTTTGAGACGACGAAATAGATCTAATTGAATACCAGGCTCTTGATAGTTACCGGAAAGACGTCTCCTTTTCCAATAGGCGCACCTATGTCAATCCAATCTCCATCCTGAAGTTCAATCTCATCAAGACAGATGAAATTATCCTGGATGGTTGTCTCTCTCTTCATTGCCATACCAATTGATCCTCCTACATCAGTTCTGAAGACCAGCAGGATTAGTTGCTTTGAGGCCTGAGAATTGGGAAGTGCATCTTCTATCGCCTTGACAAAATCAGGTAGAAACATATCTCGGGCATAGATAGGATCATCAAAATACAGGGCAACCAGATCCTGACCCTCAGTCATATCGAACTTTGTAAATGCAGAACTTATCTGATTGACTACGTAGTCTCTCGAGAAATTCTCCTTGCGTGCATCAACTGTCAAAACGGGGATGTTGAGCAATGGAAAGTTCAGTGATTTGTCCCACGAGATAGTCGATCCAGAAATGGAGAGTGAGTAGGAACCGGCTCCAATCACGGTAGCACGGATCTTACTTTCAGGTTCTGCAATTGCAATCCCAAAATCCTCGTTTCTGATATAATTGGCAAGGAGAAATCCGATATCATCATAGGCTGAAGACTCACCATAGATCATTTCAGAGACCCCCCCGGAAA
>JAEOUB010000004.1 GCA_016839545.1 Candidatus Kariarchaeota archaeon
GACATCTCGGAAGATGAAGGACACTGGAGATCGTATTTCACTTTTCATGGAAATTGAGGTTGAAGAAGTAGAATTTCATGGTTTTGGTGAGACTATTCGAGTAAGAGGAAAAATAATGGCTGCATCCGAAGAAAATGTATCATTAGGATCGTATCATGCTATCACCTTGGAGCTTTTCAAAGAAGTAACTATTGTCAAGTCTCAGTGGTTTCCTTCTGAACTTGACAGGCTACGAAATGCTCAGATGGGTGCGAGCAGTCCTGTTCTTGTAGTGGCGATGGATGATGAGCGGGCTCTCGTCACACAGGTAGGAACACATGCATCCAAAATTATGCTGGATCTTGATCCTGGGATCCCAAGAAAGGGCCATGATCCTCAGGGACATATGCGAGCCACTCGGGAGTTTTTTGATGATCTTGCCATTTTCCTTCGAAATACGAAGGCTGAGGGAGATATCAGATATGTTGTTATCGGTGGTCCCGGTTTCACCAAAGATGCTTTTGCGGTTCATGTCAAAACTAACTATTCCGAGCTTTTTGTGGATATGGCAATAGTTGAAGCTTCTTCTGCCGGGCAGAGTGGGGTACGTGAAATAGTCATGAGTAAGATTCCGGAGCAATTCACCGCCGGTCAATCAGCAAAGTATCAATCAGAACTTATTGAGGAATTATTAGAGTACATGGGAACAGATATAGATCGTATTGCATATGGATCACATTTAGACAGAGCAATCGAACTTGGAGCAGTAGATCGCCTTCTTGTACTTGATGAGTTAATGCACCAAACCGTTGAGAAGCGGGTTCAAGTGGAAGAATATATCTCCAAAACACAACAAGTAGGTGGAAAAACGATTTTGATGAGCTCAATGCATGATGTCTCAAACAAAGAGATACTCCTCGGTCTTGGTGGAATTGTAGCTTTCCTAAGGTTTTCCATCAATTAGAGCTCTTTCAATCTCTCAATTCTCTTCTCAAAATTACGTTTCGCTTTTTTAGCCTCTCGATCTCTATCCCGAGGTGGAGCTTTTGTTTCAAGGTTGGAAAATAAAGTTTGAATTATAATTTTAACCTCATCGACAGCAGCAAAGAATGGGACTTCATTAACTTTCGAGGGTTTGTTATAGCCGGTGATTTTCCGGATAAATTGTAAGGCGGCCAGATCTATCTCTTCATCTGTAGCCTCTGGCTCAAAATTATACAGGGGTTTGATATTACGACACACTATTACTGAATATCCAGATCCCTGATATTTTCATCGATAGAAGAGTAGTCGGTCAATAATCAAAGTTATTACCACGTAGGTGATGGATCTGTCATGACGGAAATTGAGGAATATCTCAAGAGTAATACATTGGGAGAGTGGATGAACCCTACGAACCTCAAACTTGATAAATTACAGGCAATGAAGTCTGAGTTTGCGAATTCCTCACCATTTTCTCATTTATACATCGAAGAACTACTGCTGGATGAGAAATTGGAACAAATCACTGTGGCACTATCTGAGCAGGAATTTGAGTATCGACAATCCGATCTTTTTTCATTGTACCAGACTGAAGATTTTGAACATCTCGAGTCAGATGTGTTAGTTTCGTTTAGATCATTTCTCTCATCTCACGAATTCGTCGGTTATATGCGGTTTTTGACTGGAATTGACCTAACACAGAAAATTGATTGTTTGGGAAATATCTATGCAGATACAGATTATCTGCTTTGCCATGATGATGAACTGCTAGAAAGGCAGATTGCGTTCATATTCTACCTCACAGATATGGATGCATCAACAGGAGGTGCTTTTCATCTGTATAATACTGTGAACGGAGAACCTGATAAGGTTGTGAAATCACTTTATCCAGTGCAAAATCGCTTCTTCTTTTTCAAAGTAACCAGATCCTCATTCCATGAAGTCGGAGAGGTTATTGGCGAAGATGACGTGCGAGTATCTATCTCGGGGTGGTTTAGAAATGATTAATCACAGCTATTTGGAAAGCTCAACTTTGAGTGAGTTGTCATCTCATTTCAATTCAGATCCTGAGTTTAGGACTCTATCTCTTGCTCAATTTTTGGACCCTGAATTCTATAGTATTCTGCAGAAAGAGCTTAAAAACACAATCTTTGAGAGAGACAATCGACCTATTATGTATCGTCGAGAAACAGCAGAACCTGGGACCGAAATCCTCTCCCTTCTCTCAAATAGTGATTTTGGAACTATCCTAAACCAAATACTTGGTCACGATTTCTCAATTGAGAAATCCACCTTGATGCGTTATGGGGTCTCAGACTATCAAATTCTTCATGATAACCTTGTCGAGTCACCAGGTGTTGATGTTATAATTGATTTAACTGACGATTGGAATGACGACTTCGGTGGATATGTGGTCTATACTGATGGAGACGGAGAGTTTCTTACTCTTTCCCAGAAGGGACGCATGCTTTCAATTGTAGATAGAGGGACTTCCTATCATCGATTTGTGAAATATGTCAATCATTATGCTGAAAATCGCTGGCGCACCTTTCTTATCTTAACCCTGAAGGTAGAAATCTAAATTAGAACTCAAGATTCCCTCGCAAGTATGGTAAGTCTGGGAGATACTATTGTTTTCGTATCTTTCGGATGGTTGGGACTCATTGCGCTGGCAAATCGAATTGATTTGACGAAATATCACCTGAACGTCTCCGCAGGGTTTCTTCTTTTCTCACACCCAAAGATCAGTGCAGCGATTAAATCGATAGCCCACCGTAATCAATGGAAGAGAGTTTCTGAAATCGCTTCCTTACCTGCTTTGATTCTTTTTCTTGGAGTTCCAATACTTCTGGCACTGAATTTAATCAAGGGACTGTTTTTCGATGTTACACCGATTTTCCAAATGGGAGTTATTAGAGTGCTGAGAATTGAGTCATTCTTACTAGTTTTACCTCCGTTAGCACTATTTTTGACTATCCAATATTTTTTCTCAGCAGTATTTCGTCTACGAGAAGGACAGGAACTAGAAAACTCAGGGATTCTATTGTTTGGTGTTGTGTTCATGTTCTTCGCTCGGTTCACAAAGCAAGACAAGAGAAAGTATCTTATCCCAAATATTAGCCTGATTGTAATTGTGAACCTGTTATTCGTACTCCTGACTGTACCAATGATAGGAGGGGTAATAGATGTTACAAATCAAGGATATAACCCGAGTTCTGGAGCAATTGTAACCTACATAGAACCGAACTCTCCCGCTTCTTCTTCGTTCTTGAGCAACAATGACATCATTACTGAAGTATTTGTAAGAAACATAGATCTGCTTGCGGAAAATACCAAGATCACCTCTGCGACTGAATTAAGACAAACTTTAGCTCAGATACCTGCAGGGGTGGAATTTCTCATCATAATCTCTTCAGGAGATCGTTTTTTGCTTACAGGTATCAATCCTCCCGCAGAATCACAACAAGGCACAGGATCCTATATTGGGGTCAATGTTATCGACTTCAAGATCCATAATCTTTCCTGGATATCACCACTTGCTGTGTTCTGGCTATCCGTGTTTCGTGATTGGTTGATTAATATTGGTCTTCTCTTTTCTGCATACTTTCTTCTTCCACTCCCTAATTCTGGAGGATATCAATTATTTGTAGAGTTAGTTGAGAAATTTGACTTGGAGTTAACAGCAATTGCAAGACAAAGAATTTCCATTATTGTACTCTTTTTGTTTTTGGGAAATATCCTCTTCAGCTTCATTTAGAGTGTATTTGTTCTATCAAGGGATATATTAAGACTGCAGAAAGTTGCAATCTATGAAAATTCCCAGGTGTCATTATTGCGATAAGTCCGCCTCATGGATGAGACCATGGGATAGAACTCCACTCTGTGTTCAGCACTTCAACAAGTCATTTCTGAAGAAAGTTCAGAAAACAATCAATCGTTACAAGATGCTCAATAGAAGCGATGTTATTGCCGTTGGATTGTCAGGAGGGAAAGACAGCGTTGTGATGATGGACATTATGGCAAGATTACAGAAGAAGCATGATACCAAATTAATTGCAATATCGATTGATGAAGGGATCGAGAATTACAGGGCAGATGGTCTGAAATATGCGAAATTGGCTGCAGAGCGAGCTGGAGTTGAACACCATTTCTTCAGCTATAAAGAGGCATTTGGATATGATTTAGATGAGGCACTCATTATTTTAGGAGAGAACAGATTGGCTCCCTGCAGTTACTGTGGGCCATTTAGAAGAAAACTCCTCAATGAAGCAGCACGGGAAGTAGGTGCCACAAAACTGGTGACAGGACATAATGCAGACGATGAGGCCCAGACCCTCTTGATGAATGTAATGCGAGGAGACTTGCTGAAGACACTCCACGGTAATCCTACACCTACGTTCAAGGATAGTTCGTTTGTGAATCGAGTGAAACCTTTCAGACTGACGTCAGAACAGGAAATCGTGCTCTATGCAAATTTCAATGATCTTCCGTATCAGGAAATGAGTTGTCCACATGCTACCGAGGCATACCGTGGTAAAATGAGAGAAATTCTCACGGAATTAATGGTTGATGATCCCGGTGTCGTTTTCTCGATTTTGAGGTCTGCGGATAGCCTTCATCAATTAGCTGCCCTAGTACCGAAATCTGTCGATCATGATGGAAACAAGCCTATACTAAGGTGTGAAAACTGTGATGAACCCACAAACAATGTACTCTGTAACTCCTGCAGACTCCAAGAGGAAATAAAGAAAGCAGAAAAAGTGTAGTGTAATTACAGTCCGGGGAAGTAGATGTTTTCTCCCTCAACAATAGCAATACCATCTTGTTCTAATTGTTTTAATCCTGCATCGATTCTTTCTGAAGACCATCCCAGAACTGTTTCCAATCGGGATTTGGTAACTTCTATCCCCATTGCTGCATTGAGGATATGTCTCATATCTGTGGAAAGCTCGACGGGACGGAAATGAACAAGTGCCTGCTCATCGCTCAACTTATCCAAGTTAGGGATCATTTCTTCCTGATCAAGCCACTCCAAGGCTTCTACAATATCTTTATCTCTCAGTTCCCAATTGTCTCGTGTTTCAGAGAAATATGCTCTAAGATGAGAAAGGGAGATAATGCCACCTTTGTCTTTCAATTCCTCCCTACCAATCCAGAGTAATTCTCTTCCCAGGATTTCTATGAACTCACCTCTTCTTAGCCTGGGTGAGGTAATTTTACCTGATGTACCAACGAAAGGTGACATGTCTGCCTTCTCTCTCAAACTTGCCAGTTCTGATGTTAGAAGTTTTGAGGATTTCAGTGATTTTTTTGCTTCACTCTCAATCCGTTCTACACCTTCTTTGATTATTCGTTTCTTGGCCTCCTTATCCTGTTTCTCAACATCTAGTAGGTTATCAGCAAAGCTTGAGAACGCTTTCTTCTTGTCATCATCAGGATGGTTTGCCATATGATAATATTGAGAGAATACAGCTTCATAAGGATATGGAATCAACAATGATACAGAAGCAACAGATTACTCAAGCTATTTGACTTACATTTTCAGCGAATTTCAGGATGTTTTCCTTTCGATCACTATCCTGAGGATATTCTTCACTTTCCATTGATAAACCAGTGATCCCTGAAATTTCTGAGAATTCCTCTGGAAATAACTTGAGTATTCTCCCTCTTGTTATCATAAAATGGTGATGATAGGAATTCCATTCCCTCTTCTGTAGCTGTTTTTCTGCCTTGTGGACGTTTTCCTCAACTGCCTGATCAAGAAGCTGGTAGAATTCTCCACCATCTCTCTCATCTGGTCTGACAAACAGTGTTGTAAAATTGTGTTCAGTAGGAACAATCCAGATTAGTTTTTCGATTTTATTCACTTTTGTTTTTCTCAGGTTAAATGATATAACCTGGTATTCAGATCGCAACGACCCTCTGTAGTGGAGTTCCAAGTATCTATCCTCCACAAGTTGAAGTTTATACCAGCCCAACCTCTCATACATCCGGTCAGTCAGGATTGCAGTTGAAGCAATACCCACCAGTATCGCGATCCCCCCTCGCAAGAGTGAGCCTATTGGTGATGCAAGAGTAACTTGGAATATCGATCCGATAACAGAAATGAGTACAGGTACAACTAGATATGTGAGAATGGTTGATACTACTAGCCAGCTAATCATCAAGTTTCTACCATGCGGGTGCAGTATGTAGTCAGTCTCTCGCATACCGTGTAACCTAATTCCATTACTAAATTAGTGTTGATTTGAACAGGAAAAAAAATGGACTCTGAGGGATTTGAACCCTCGGCCTCGTCCACGCCAAGGACGCGATCTACCGGTCTGATCTAAGAGCCCATAAAGGCGTACACAACACAGACACCATGACCGGTTTGTCTGAATTGCATATCGATGAGGTGACTCTTGATATAAATGACTTTAGAAAGTAATACAATTTTCTTATCTGAAAATCAAGGATGACCAATGAAACCGTTTTGTAGTCCAAGAATTACAATCTTCCTTTTCACCAAAAGGAACAAAAGCCTTCATGGTTAATCTTGTTTGTGGAGTCTACACCTACCGATCTTCCTCTCAGCTGGCATACTGACGGTACTCCTATTTTCGAGAGAGGTGATATCATTCGAGAGGCTAGACCACTTCCTCCACATCATGATGATAATGTCGTCATTTTTGATGATTTAATGCTACCTGAGCATCGTCATTTACGTCCAGAACTCAGATTCAACTTATATTTGCTGAAAAACCGAGAGGACTCTGTAAATCAGGCTTGGCTCGGCAAAAGTCATCCCGATCCCAGACGGGACTTTATTTTTGGTAGGATCATTCAGGCTTTGGATGACAGCTGTAGGGTTATCCTTCAAAGATCCGACTCGGACGGAAGTATCAACGATTTTGTTGTGCTCAATATGCAACCTCTACAATTGGCAATAGTTCCTCCAACCTATGAGACTGTACTGATGAACCAATCATTCCAATCTCCAGCTCGTTTTGTTGAAATTCATGCCCGTGAAGAAAAGCGAAATATCGACCAACTTCAGGCTCTTGGGGGTCCCGGATATCTTCTTTCAGGTAGTACTGTCACACCAAATGATAGGTATTCTGCATTACCCATTCCAAGGTTTCATCCCGGACAGGAGGCCTTTCGTTTTCTTCAACGGCGGCCTCTCTATGAAATGCTCACCAGTTATCCAAAAGGTTTCGATTTTATTGACCCACCAAGAGATGAGTTTTTTGCAGGGGCAGTATAGTTCAAAGAAATTATACAGGTTGAATATACCCGAATTTCTCTAACGATTTTGCCAGAGCAGGACTAGATTTCGCTTTCTCTTCGAGTGTGATACCCTCTTTCCAGGCATCAATTGCAGCAATTGTTGCTTTTGCTCCATGGTGTGTTCCGTCAGGGTGACCATGGATACCTCCTCCTACTTGCAAAGCCATATCTCTGGTGTTATAGATATCGAGGACTTCGGGAAGAGTCCCGGGGTGTAATCCTCCGGATGCTGTTGGAACTGTTGCATTCATCCCTGCAAAATCTTGATCAAGAAATCGGACACCGGTTTCCTTCATTTTATCCATAAGGAGCATATCCTTCATGTCAATTACATCCTGCTTAGGACTATCCAATTTACCCACCACAGTTCCAATGTGAATATTATCAACTCCAATCAATCTCATGATTTTTGCAAGCAGATACATATTCATACCGTGTGTCATATGTTTGGTGAATGTGGCATGCATTGCTCTGTGAGCATGAATCGCCATATCAAAGTCATGGGCAAGATCTGCCATGGTTTGAACTGCCGAATAGCCAGTTGTTACAACATCGACCATGAAGTATTTGAACCCGTGATCATGAATCATTCGGACTCTACGCTCCATCTCTTTAGTTTCTGCAGTAACATTGATGAAAGCATCCTTTTTATCACCAGTCTCACTTTCAGCTTTATCTCTGGCAATTGCCATTTTTTCAACTCGATCATGGAAACGATTGAAGCTTTGGTTGGTAAGGTTCTCATCATCCTTGATACAATCAATTCCCCCGGTCCATGCATCAAGTCCCACCTCAATATGTCTTGCAGTGTTCAATCCCAATTTTGGCTTGGGAACACAGGATGTCAGAGGTCCTTCCTTTCCAAGATAGTCTTGGAAGGCCTTGGGTCCCTTATTGGGTCCTCGCATACTTTTGACAAATTCAGTTGGGAACTTGATATCAATCAATCGTAGATTCTTAACTGCCTTCATTCCGAAGATATTGCCAGCCACTCCAGAGAGTACCTGAGGCATATTTCCCTCCTCCCAAAGTTTGAGTGGATAGGCGATTTTGACGAAATTCCCATCTCTCCAGAATGAACGTGCTCGCATTTGATAGATCTCATCTTCTAGAGTCTCCAGGGTTGTCCAAGTCCCGATAGAACTCTCAGACGCCAATCGTCCGATAATGTCATCATGTGATAAACTTTCATCCTTTTCGTAATAGAATAAGGCAACAAGGTCTTGATCATCCACATTGTACTCGAAATCAATGAAATCATGGTACCAATCAATTTTGTCTGTCACGAAATCCTACACCTAAGATGCTATCTAAATACATTTCTAAGTCATAGTAACTATTTGAGAAATCACTAAAGATCGGCTCTTCTCCAGTCTTAATCCTTCATTCTGCTTTCAATAAGAGTACCTTTATTACGATTTGAGCCTATTTATTCATATCAAAAAGAAATTCCCTATGATGACCAAAATACCAAATGGGGTTCTTTCAGTAATTGAGATCTTACAAGGGGATCAGATCTATACTCTTGAAGAGATCAAGCTTCGTCTTCCTTATCTTGACCTTGGGACCGTGAGATACGCCATTCGTCGATTACTTGAAATCGGAATAGTGCAGTCAATTCCCGACTTGCATGACATGCGAACGGTCAAGTATCGGATGGAGTCAAAAAGACGATTGACGGAAAATCTAGATAAACTCCCTAGTGAAATTGTAAAATTGATAGAACCGTTGCTTTAGAGTCTTATTCCCAGTATTTTTGATGTCAAGGATGAGGTAGAAAGAAACCTCATGCCTATTTATATAGTAATTCGTGTGGTAAAAATACATAATTAAGGGAACTGAACAGGGATATACGCAAATTCAGTACTTTGCTCGTATATTTTCGGAAAAATCGTTCGATTTGTCTGATGACAGTTGCTAGGGCGGGATACAACTTATATATCTAGGGCTCGCATTAAGGTTGGAGTCGATATATTATCGATTCTGAGGAGCTGTTTCGAATTATCAGAAAATTGCCCCCTGCTGCAGAAGAAATCATTTTTCTTTTGGCCAAGCATGCATCACTGACCCTGGAAGAAATCATGGATACCATCGGAGAAACCTCCGAGAAGACCTTGCGTTATGCAATGAGGCGATTACTTGAAAACAAGGTCGTCAAACGTATACCGAATCTTCTAGATATGAGATCGGTGTCGTATCGGTTAGCTTCTCCCGATGAAATATCTGAGGTCATACACGAACTCTCAGATCATATTGCAGAGAAGATACTTGCTGCTGTAGAACGTGGTTCAGATCGAGCGTACATTTAATCAGCTACACTAGGAAGTCCTAAGATTTACACGAATTGCATATCTCAATGTAACAATTCTATTAAATCAGTAGTTTCGAATGCGATAGTACTGAAAATTGTGATGTGATGACAACACGGATACAAGAAAAGCTCGATGTGGTTAGAAATCCAGGAATGCCGCTTGAGTTGGATTGGATAGAAAGTGTTCAGGTCAATCTGAGTGCATTGGAACGGAGATCGGCAACCATACCTAGTAGGAGATCGATAAAGAAACAATGGCAGGCTGCCTGGTTATTGAAAGCAATTACCTGTATTGACCTTACAACTTTAGCCGGAAACGACACACCTAGTAATGTGAAACGACTTTGTGCAAAGGCAAAACACCCCGTTAGATTAGATTTACTGGAAACCATGGGTGTCAGTGACTTGAATATTACAGCAGGTGCAGTCTGTGTTTATCATGCAATGGTTCCGACCGCAATTGCAGCACTCGGTGATGCAGATATCCCTGTAGCTGCTGTCTCAACAGGTTTTCCTGCAGGCCTTTCTCCATTTGAACAGAGAATTGAAGAGATCAGAGCATCTGTTGCAGCGGGTGCTCGTGAGATAGATATCGTCATCACAAGACAGCATGTCCTCAGGAATGATTGGGAGTCTTTGTACTCTGAAGTGGCAGCATTTCGAGAAGCTTGTGGAGATGCTCACATGAAGACAATTCTCGCCACTGGAGATCTATCAACGCTTAGAAATGTCGCAAAAGCCAGCCTTGTGTGTATGATGGCAGGTGCTGATTTTATCAAGACTTCTACCGGAAAGGAAAGTATGAATGCCACACTTCCAGTTGGCATCACTATGGTTCGTCAGATTAGAGATTACCTTGACCAGACAGGTTATAAAATCGGATTTAAACCCGCAGGTGGTATCCGTAAGGCTAAGGAAGCCCTCGCATGGCTTGCTATGATGAAGGAAGAACTTGGAGTGGAATGGACTCAACCCCATCTCTTCAGGTTTGGTGCCAGTAGCCTGCTGGCAGATATAGAAAGGCAGTTGGAACACAACACCACAGGTCGGTATTCTGCATACTACCGACACCCCATGGGATGATATTATGGAGATCAAAGAAATTTTTGAAAGTATGGAGTATGGACCCGCTCCAGAGTCCAGTGACAAAGTTGACAAGTGGCTTGAGGATCACGATCGTACATTTGAACTGTTTATTAACGGTAAGTGGGTCAAACCCAGCGAGGATGAGTACTTCGATAGCATCAATCCGTCCAATGGTGAGAAAATGGCTGCAATCGCTGCTGCCAGTAAATCTGATGTTGATACGGCAGTAAATGCAGCAAAGAAAGCACAGAAAGAATGGTGGGCGATGGGTAGTCATAAACGAGCTCGGTATATCTATGCAATTGCCAGGCAGATACAGAAGCATGCCCGGTTATTCGCTGTACTGGAGTCCATGGACAATGGAAAACCCATCAGAGAGACAAGAGACATAGATGTACCCCTGGTAGCTCGTCACTTCTATCATCATGCAGGATGGGCTCAAACCATGGATCACGATATGCCTGATTATGAACCTCTGGGCGTAATTGGTGCAATTGTACCCTGGAATTTTCCACTACTAATTTTCACATGGAAAGTTGCACCAGCATTAGCGACTGGGAATACAGTTGTAATCAAACCAGCAAAGTTGACGTCACTCTCTGCAATCCTTTTTGCACAAATATGTGAGGCAGTAAATCTTCCACCTGGTGTCTTCAATCTTGTAACTGGGAGTGGTAGTAAGACAGGGACATATCTGACAGATCACAAGGATGTTGCTAAATTAACCTTTACTGGAAGTACTGAAGTAGGCAAAATACTGCGTCGGGCAATAGCAGGTTCAGGCAAGAAAATCACCCTTGAACTCGGTGGTAAGTCTCCGTTTATTGTTTACGAGGATGCTGATCTTGATTCTGCAATCGAAGGTATTGTGGATGCAATCTGGTTCAATCAAGGTCAGGTTTGTTGTGCAGGTAGCCGTCTTCTTATCCAGGAAAGTATTGAGGATAAGTTCATACGAAAGCTAAAGGCTCGTATGGAGAAATTGCGTGTGGGACCTGCTCTTGACAAAGCTATTGATATTGGGGCCGTGGTGGACAAGAACCAACTAGACACCATTGCCAGTTATGTTAATATTGGTGTAAAGGAAGGTGGAGAGTTGTATCAACCTCAGTGTGATTTGCCTGAAGTGGGTTATTATCATCTCCCTACTTTGTTTACTGGTGTTTCTACAGCCGATACTATTGTACAGGAAGAAATATTCGGTCCTGTTCTTGTAGCAATGAGCTTTC
The DNA here is from genome assembly GCA_016839545.1 of Candidatus Kariarchaeota archaeon. Taxonomy (GTDB): domain Archaea; phylum Asgardarchaeota; class Heimdallarchaeia; order Heimdallarchaeales; family Kariarchaeaceae; genus Kariarchaeum. The sequence goes on from JAEOUB010000004.1 coordinate 11,860, forward strand.
GAACTCCAGCTGAGGCTGTTGAACTGGCAAATAATACTCGTTATGGTTTGGCTGCAAGTATCTGGACTGAAAATCTAAATCTTGCATTTGAGACAGCTCCTAAGATCAAAGCTGGAACTATTTGGATAAACTGCACAAATATGTTTGATGCATCATCTGGATTTGGAGGTTATAGAGAGTCAGGATTCGGAAGAGAAGGTGGCATTGAAGGGTTATGGGACTTTATGAAACCCAAATGGGAATCTGAGTTCAAAACAAAGCCATTCAAGAGAGCTACTGTGAAACCTGAAGTTGAAGAATCTGAATTTCCCCCAATAGATCGCACTGCAAAGATGTACATCGGAGGCAAACAGGCTCGCCCAGATGGTAACTACAGCTATGAAATTCACAGTCCTGAAGGTGATCTCGTGGGAGAGGCTTCTCTCGGGAATAGAAAGGATATCCGTAACGCAGTTGAAGCAGCAAATGCAGCTATCGGGTGGCAGGTCACCAATAAACATAATGTAGCTCAAATTCTGTATTATATTGCTGAGAACTTGGATATCAGGAAGAAGGAATTTGCAGAACGTTTGGTCTCAATGACTCATGTGAGCTTTGAAGATGCCATGAAAGAAGTGAGTGAGAGTATATACAGAATATACTACTATGCAGCAAAAGCTGACAAATGGGACGGGAATGTCCATCACACCCCTTATCGTAATATCACTTTGGCAATGCCTGAGGCAGTGGGTGTTCTTGGAATAGTACTTCCAAACGAGTTCCCGCTATTGGCTTTCGTTTCAACTGTAATCCCAGCCATTGCAAGAGGAAACACAGTTGTGGTTATTCCCTCTGAAACCCATCCCCTTTCTGCAACTGATATGTATCAGATTTTTGAAACATCAGATGTTCCAGGAGGGGTAGTCAATATTGTCACGGGTAACAGGGGCGAATTGACACCCTACATAGCTGATCACGACAGTGTTGAAGGTATCTGGTATTTTGGTGACAAAAAAGGTTCAAAGGATGTTGAACTCCGTGCCACTGAGAATATGAAGCGTTCTTGGGTTAGCTATGGTAAACATCGTGATTGGATGAACCGTTCACACGGTATGGGGGATGAATTCCTTAGAAAAGCTACCGAGATTAAGAATATTTGGACCCCATATGGGGAGACAATGTGACTTAGAATTCAAGCATCCACGGATATTTCTGTCTGACAATCTCAAATACAAGTTCTGGAGGGAATACACCTTCCTCAGTAATCATCGCATCAACTAGATCACGAGAGACCGTTTCAAAAGAGGGATTCAGAAATTGAAGACCTTCAGGAACATCTGGCCAGTCAGCAGTGATCTCCTTGATATCTCTCATTTCTATTTCAGTACGACTTCCAAGCACGGTATTGCTGTCGAATTTTAGGAGGCTACCAGAAACATAGAGTGGAATATCAGCCTCTTTAGCTGCGAGTGCAAGAAGTCTTGATCCGATCTTGTTGAATATGGTTCCCTCTGAGGTAACTGCGTCCATACCAATAATGATCATATCAATAGATTGGTTGCGAGCCACCCATCTCATAGCAGAGTCTACTACCTGAATTGTGGGGATCCCAGCCTCAACGAGTTCTCTTGCTGTCTTTCTACCCTGATATCTGGGGCGAGTTTCTGTACAGATTGCCTTGATGTCTTTTCCCATTTCATGAGCTCTAACAAAAATCGCAGAACTGATAGATGAGTGGCAGTGAGTCATGATCGTAAATCCATCTTCTATCAATTGTGCACCGGTATTGATGATTTTGTCTTTGGTAGTTTTCAGTAAATCGAGGTATTCGGCTCCGGATTTCAATGCAGCAGCCTCCATCTCATCAAGAGATCCTTCAATCTGGTACATATCGTACATGACTTTCTTGAGCCCATTTCTCATTGCAGGCTCAGTCGGACGAGTGTTATAGATAATATCTCTAGCTTCCTGTACTTTATTGAGGAATTCCTCGCGACCTAAAGAAGTCGGAAGACGATTGATATACTCAGTGAATGCCTTTACACCTTCAATCGCAACATTGGTAGCCCCTTGGATCTTTAATGAAATGATGTCATCAGCCACACTACGTAATTGGTCCATATCGGAATTTGATCATGTGCTCATTTAAAGAGAAGGATCACTCTGTCTGAAGATGCTGAATGACAAGACATACATTATCAAATCAAATTCTCAATCAGGATGAATACTTTAGAGAAATTACAAGAGAGGATGAAAGATTTTGTAGCATTGAGGAACTGGACTGCTGCTCATACACCCAAGCATTTGGTGATGTCTATTGCAATCGAAGCTTCTGAGTTGATGGAAATCTTTCAATGGATGACAGAGAAAGATGCCCTTGACCGTGCTCTTCATGACTCTGAGGTACGAGCTAGTCTGAAAGATGAAATAGCTGATGTCATGATATATTGTCTATCTCTTGCCAACGTAACAAAACTTGATCTGAAGAAAGTAATCGAAGATAAAATGGATCGCAATGATACGAGATTCCCTCCCAAGCATACACTGAATTAGCTCTTTGTTCGTATTTGAAACAACGGGAATAAATAGGATCATGTGCTTTGTGGTATCTCGACAACGCGAAGAAACTCCAAGGTGAGTCCATGAAAGTAAAGATTTTAGAGAATTTTAGTACCAAAAGTGAAATTGTATTAATCAATCCCAAGATTGAAGATCCGAGAGATTCACAGACCAATCTCTCACAAATACGAGCCAAAGATAAAAAAATGCTTGTTCAGGTGGCCAGATCCGACTTAGTAGATGAGGGGTCAATGGGACTTCCTCCTCTTGTTGCAGAAAGAATGGGCGTAGTTGAAGGTGATCCCATTTCGATCAAACCACGGACGACTCCGGTTTCTCTTCCTATTATCATGAAGAAATATGAGAAGAAACCTTGGACCAGTGATGATCTGAGAACAATTGTTGATGATATTTATGCAGGTAACGTCAGTGACCTTGAAATGAGCGCTTTTACCCTTGCAATGCAGTATGAGAGCCTAAATATTGATGAAACCGAACATCTCACCCGATCCTTCACTCTTCACGGAGAACAGTTGGAGTTTGGAGAGCCTGTCTATGATAAACACTCAATTGGGGGGATACCAGGTAACAAGGTATCACTTCTTATTGTCCCTATCGTGGCGGCAGCTGGTTTATTAATACCTAAGACCTCGTCAAGGGCGATTACTTCTCCATCGGGTACTGCGGATACAATGGAAGTTCTCTGCAATGTTGATTTCTCCGCTGAGGAGATCCTGGAAATTACGCCAAAAACCCGTGGGATGATTGTTTGGGGAGGTCAACTCAATTTAGCTCCCGTGGATTCTGAGATTATCACTCGTGTTGAGAGACCCCTATCTTTGGACCCTGAGAGTGTTATCATAGCTTCCATCCTCTCAAAGAAGTTAAGCACTGGTGTGAAACATCTTGTCTTGGATATGCCAACTGGATTTGAGACCAAAATTGAGAGCAGAATGGATGCTAAGAATCTTTCAGCATTATTTGTCGAGATCGGTAGACGAGTGGGGATCACAGTTGAAGCTGCATTAACCTATGCCGATCAACCTGTGGGTCACGCGATTGGTCCTGCACTAGAAGCGAAAGAGGCAATTGAGACTCTTATGGGACAAGGTCCAAGATCAGTTCTAGAAAAATCTGTTGAGCTTGCGGGTATTCTGCTTGAAATGGGTGGTCTCGCATCTCGAGGTCAAGGTGCACGAATGGCAAATGAGTATGTAAAATCAGGGAAGGCTCTTGAGAAATTCTATGAAATCATTCTGGCTCAGGGTGCAGACAAGAAATATTCTCCTGATGATATTGCCGTTGGTCAATACAGATCTGCAATTAAAGCTCAGGATGATGGTTATATCTCTTATGTCTCCAATAAACAGATTAAGAATATCGCAGCAGCCCTTGGATGTCCCCAAGACAAAGAGTCAGGTGTAATTCTTCGCAGAAAACGAGGTGAGTTTGTGAAGAAAGGTGAGGTTATCATGGATCTTTTCACAACACGAGAGTCAGCTTTGGACAGTGCGTTGCAAATAGCCAATCTCAAAGTCCCTTGGAGACTGGAAGGTATGGTCTTGGAGAGGATCGGTAGCGGTTCAATAGAACTAGATTAGTTTCGATAAGAACATATAGATCAGAATAGCATATTATTCATAGATGAGTGACTTACCTCCCTCCCATGACTACAAGGTAGAGCCAATAACCTGTCCAGTGTGTCAATCAGCTACAGCCACTGTAATCACTCACATCCTGGATATTCCGTATTATGACGATTATGCCTCTATCTCTATCTCCTGTCGAGATTGTGGATATAGAATGAATGATTTCATGAATCTTCAATCAAAGCCACCTACTCGTATGATATATCCCATAGAGAGTGAGAAAGATGGAAGAACAAAGGTCGTGAGATCTCGAGAGGGTATAGTTATCATTCCTGAACTGGCAATCAGAATTGAACCAACAGGAGATGGAACTACTTGGATACGCAATATTGAAGGCATTTTGGAGGATATACAACAAAAACTGTCCATTTCTTTGGCATATAGTGAGACAGAAGAGGAGAGGAATACTGTGAAAGCAAGGATAGAACTTGTGGAACAGCTGAAAGAATATTCTCAGCCTTTCACTATTGAGGTTGAGGATCCGTCTGGAAATTCGATCATACTTCCAGTAGATGAGACAAAGTTACAGATTATTGAACTGCCTGTAGATGAATAGATGGTGTACTCAGTGCTCCAGATTCTAATCATAGTATAACTCAGAAAACTTAGCC